>DDYQ01000208.1 GCA_002348005.1 Desulfobacteraceae bacterium UBA2230
GTTAACGGCAGCCATGGTCCGCGAACGCTCCCAAAGTGTCCTGCCGGCCGTGTTGTTTCACATTGTAACGGCCGTGACGGCCTTCTGGCTGCTGCGCCTGATTTGACCCGAAAGGGTTGCGGAGCGGTGACTCGTCTTTTTTGTCCAGAGTGCGCGCTCGATCCCCCCTCCAGCGCCTCTTGTCTGTCCATAGAATCCTTCTGAAATGGCATCCCGCTGGACACTGCGGCGGTTTGACATCTTGCGTACCGTCCGGGAGGGTGCGGCAGGTATAAAGCCTATCTTGCCGAACACCCCCGGAGCGCGCAGCGGCCGGCCTCTCTGCGGAAATGATGCGCTGGAAAAAAATCTCTCAAACCAGCGCAAATGGCTGAGGGTGCAAAGTTTTGCACTCAATTCCGAGAACCCCCTTTCAGAGCGCTTGCGGATGGTGGATGGCTATTTGGAGGGCAGCCCCTTCCTGCCGGATGCCCAGGCTGTCCGGCAACAACTGGATCTCGAGCGGCGCCGTTCATCCGGCCAGCGTCGACTGGACGCAAAGAACCAGGAGAATCTGGTCCGCCTTCAACAGGTAAATGTCGAGCAGGAGCAGCGGCAAAGACGCATTCGGCAGGTGAGCGATGATCTGGAACAGCAACCCGGCAATTCGACGCGCTTCCGCAGCCAGAAGAATGGTACTGTCAAGGACCTTAGAACCGGCCTGACCTGGTGCCTGCTGGACGCCTGCCAGGAACTGGGGGCTGTGTCACTTTTCAAAACGCCCAATACTATGTGCGCACCCTGCGCCGCGGCGGATACGATGACTGGCGGCTGCCTACTACGGCGGAGCTGGCGGCGATTTACAAGCAACCTCCGTTCTTCCCGAACAGCGGTACGAACTGGTACTGGGCCTCCGGATCGTATGTCAAGGGATACCACGAGGTCGCCGATATCGTCACTTCGGCGCCCAGCAACGTGTTCGAAAGGGAGAGCCGCAGTCTCGATGAATGCGGCGGCGGCGCGTGCTGTGCGGCCATGAGGATTTGGGTCACCCGTTTTTGATTGAATTCCAAAACCGATCATACTATAGGGGGGCGACTGAAGATTCACGGCAACCGCCATCCGCCCGGACCGGGCGTGCTGAACACCCGCACTTGAATGTTATTTAAGGGGGAAGAAATGCGAATATCACACCTAAAGGGAGCGATAATTGTACTGGCTTTGTTCTTCTTGATCAGTGGGTCGGCCGTTGTGGCGCAGGATGAGATGTGCGTGCCCATGGGCGATATCACGATCGCACCCCTTACGGATAAGCCGCAGCGTTCACAGGTGGACTTCCCCCATGCCCTGCATTTCTCGTATAAATGCCAGGAGTGTCATCACACATGGAACGGGCAGGAACTGATCACCGGGTGTTCAACCACGGGCTGCCACGATCTGAACAAATCACCCGTCGACGGTTCCGGCAAACCGGTGAGCGATCCTGTCCAGTTGATCCGTTACTATAAAAATGCGTACCATCAGATGTGCATCGGCTGTCACAAAGAGATCGCCGTTCATAACAAGCGGGTGGAGGCAACCCGCATCGGGGGCCAAACCGTATTGCCCAGCGGACCGACCGGATGTAAAGAGTGCCACCCTAAATGATCCCGGCAAACCGTTGAAACGAGAACCGGCCGTCGCACGGCGGCCGGATGCGGATGTTCTGGGATCCGGTCCGGGTGTTCAAAACACCGTCATTCGAATGGCATAATACGCCAGCGGCAAGAAAACCGCCGGAAGCATATTGCCGACCCGGATCGATTTGATCTCCAGCATATTCATTCCCAGCGCCACGATCAGCATACCCCCCACCGCAGACATCTGCGCGATCACCGCATCGCTGAGTAAAGGTTGAATCACCCCGGCGCCCAGCGTGATCAGGCCTTGATAGGCCAACACCGAAAAGGCCGAAAAGAGGACGCCGATCCCCATGGTCGAGGCAAAGAGCAGAGCGATCATTCCGTCAAGGATCGACTTGGCGAAAAGCGTCTGGTGATTGCCGGCCAACCCGCTCTCCAATGAACCGACAATCGCCATGGCACCTGTGCAAAACATGAGACTACAGGTGACAAATCCCTGCGCCAGGCCCTCGCCTTGTGCGGCCACACGCCGTTCAACAGCCCGCCCCAGGGCATTGAGGCGCCCCTCGATCTGCAGCATTTCCCCGACAACACTTCCCACGGCCAGACTGATGATGACCAGGAGCAGGTCGGTGGTTTGCAGTGCACCCTTGAGCCCTATGACGATGACCGCTATACTGACGGCCTGCATGACCGTCTGGCGGTAATTCAACTTGATTCCGCTGCGAATACACATGCCCAGCAGGCTGCCCGCAATGATGGC
This sequence comes from Desulfobacteraceae bacterium UBA2230, assembly GCA_002348005.1. The sequence continues at coordinate 2,365 of DDYQ01000208.1, forward strand.
AGCCGTATTCACCAGAGTTCCCAGCACGGTCGGATTCCTTCAATATCGTTATGTCAGGCGATTACCTACGGGCATCACCCATGGACTCAGCAGTGTCGGTGCGTTTCCCTTGAAGGTGGTTGAAAGCGCGGGAGGTCCGCAGGGCTGACGTGGCGCTCTGTTCACGCCTTGGGGGCAACGATGCCGCCTTTGAAGATATCGAAGGCGGTCTTCAAGGTTTCCTTGAGATAATCTTTTTTTTCATCGATGATCTTTTTGCTGGCTTCCCAGAGCACGACCCCTGAGAAAAGCGACCAGAAAATATCGGCCAGTGCTATGGGATGGCGATCCAGAAATATACCCTGGTCGATCCCTTCTTTAAAAATTGTGGCGATCGAACCGATTGATCTGCGGGACAGGTCCTTGATCTCGATCAACAGTTCCTCTGAAAGATTTTTCAGGGTTTCGCTCGACTGCAGGTGGAACATGTTGATGATGATCAACGGATCGAAATCATACACATCGTACATGGCCTCCATGAGCGCCTCCAGTTTCTGGAGAGGTCCCAGACTGGATTCCTTGTTCACATGGGACACGCGGATATGCAGAAACTGCAGAATCCTCAGAGACAAGGAGGCATACAACTCCTCCTTGTTCTTGAAGTAAAGGTACAGTGTGCCCGGACTCAATTCGGCTTCTTTGGCGATATCTTCCATCGTGGCCTTATTGAATCCTTTTTCCGAAAAGACGCGTTTGGCCGCAACAATGATTTGCTGTCGGCGTCTTTCCTTCTCCCGTTCTTTGCGCTCTTGAATACCCATTGCCTTGTTCCTGAATGTAATTTAGTTAGAATAACTGCTCTCTTGTGGATAGATCTTCCTTCACAACTCACAACAATTTGATTTAAATCAAATATCAAAATGTAGGTCGCCGCTTCATCGGCGAAGGCACAGCTATTATTTCCCCCATTCATGCTAAAATGTCAATTATTTAATGAATGAATTTTATCATTACGCCTGCACTTCCCCCCCAGCAGGGATGGATGATGTACCGAAGCTGCCGCCTGAATACAACCCCCCCACTGCATCGCTGAAGGCTGCCAAGGGCCGATGAATTGGAATCGCTTCCGAAATTATGATACACACCGTTCATGAAATCTGTTTTCAAAAAAGGTATCTTTTGCATTCTATTGACCACCCTCGCAATCTTGAGCGCCGCCGAACTGCTGGACACCGGGCTGGAACGGGTCGGAATGAACCAACTGCACCGTTTCAATGAACACTATCTGGACGACGCCTTTCAACGGGCCCTGACCGGTTTTGTGATCCTTTCGGGAATCAAAAGCGGCTTGGCCGTCATCGAGGGATCGGAAGTCGGCGTCGGGTTCAATCTGCAGGTCGGCGACATGGTGCAGCCGCTTTATGATTACGTCGATATCGCCTGGCGCGCGGCCATGGCAGGCGGAGGCGTGATTGCACTGATGCAGATGGCGCTCAAGGGCCTGCGTCTGATCGATCATTGGTTTCTGGCGACATGGCTGATCCTGATGCTGGCGGTCTGCGCCAGCGCCTGGTGGTTTCCGGCGCAGAACCGCTGGTGGCTTCCCAGGTTGCGGGAGCTCACGCGTCTGGGCGCCAATCTGACCATTGCCTGCTACCTGCTGCTGCCACTGACCGTGATGGCTGCGGCGGCGCTCTCGGCCAAAATTACCGGACCGGTGGTCACGGCCACCCACGAGGAATTGCGGCGGTTCGGAGAAACGCTCGCCCCGGAAAACCTCGCCGCCGAATTCTTTGGTCAGGAACCTGAGGCGGGATGGGGTTTTCTGGATGTAAAAACCCGATTGACCCGGCTCGGTGAGGGGATGAAGGCCTTCACCGCCTTTCTTACGCATCAAACCGAACACATCGCTGGACTCATCCTCAAACTCCTGGCGGCCTACCTGTTCGACTGCATCCTCTTCCCTCTCTTTTTCGGACTGATTTCGATGACGCTGCTGCGCAGCGGCGTGTCGTATCTGTTCGATCTGCACGGTGCGGGGGAGCGCACCATTGCATGACTCTCCACGGTAACATCATCCTGATCGGCATGCCCGGCGCGGGTAAAAGCACAATCGGCGTGCTGCTGGCCAAACGCCTGGGGTTGGACTTTCTGGATACCGATCTTCTGATTCAAGGGGGCGAGCACCGTCTCCTGCAGCAACTGATTCGGGAACACGGTGCCCAGGAATTTCTGGATCTGGAAGCGGATTATATCCAATCGTTGAGGGCACAGCGCACGGTGATCGCAACCGGCGGCAGCGCGGTTTACCGGCAGAAGAGCATGCAGCATCTCGCAGCGCTCGGTCTGATTGTGTTCCTCGACATCGGCCATTCCGCGCTTACCCGGCGCCTCGCGGACCTGGACGGACGCGGAGTGGTGCGTCTGCCCGGCCAGAGCATCGCGACCCTCTATGCCGAGCGCCGGCCGCTCTACCGGCGATATGCTCAGATGACTATCGACACCACCCGTCTTTCACCGGAGAAGGTGGTTCAGGCGATCTGCGAGCGGGTCGGGGATTAAGGGATATCACGGGTCTCACCGGCCGGTGAGTTCGTCCCCAGCCTTGTACGCCGAAATCATCCCGCTTCCCCGCGCTATTCGTCTTCCGCGGCGCTCAGCGTGCCCCGCACGATGGCCTGGCGGCCGTATCGTGTACTGATGCGATCCACGGCTCGATCCACCTGGGTCCATTTGCGTCGGCGGTCGGTTTCAGGTTCCGGGAAAAGCGTGGCCTGGATCGGACTGTCTGCCGGACATAATCCCCCGGCGCCGACGCCCACCAGGCGCACCGGCATCTTCAGATCGAATGCATCCAGCAGCGCAAGGCTGGTCCCATAGATCCGTTCGGAGGCTTGAACAGGGGTTTCAAGTGTCCGGCTGCGGGTAAACAGTTTGAAATCGGCGGTTTTGATCTTGAGAGTAATGGTGCGCGCCAGCACCCGGTGCTCCCGCAACTGGCGCGCGACACTCTGGGCCTGCTCCAGCAGATGGGCGTTCAGCACGTTGCGGTCGCGGGTGTCGTGCATCAGGGTCGTCTCGCTGCTCACTGACTTGGCTGCAGCGTGCGGCGTGACCGCCGAACAATCCCGGCCGTGGGCCAGTTCGATCAGCCGGTGGCCGAACCTGCCCAGCCTGCGAACGAGCAAGTCGCGGGGATAATGCACAATCTGCCCCAGGTGCCGGATGCCCATAGAGAGAAGCGCTGCGTGGGCGCGCGGACCCACACCGGGCACCTTTTCAACGGGCAGTTGGGCAACAAAGGCCGGGACCCCCTCGCTGGGTATCACCGTCAGGCCGTCGGGCTTGTGCATGTCGGAGGCGATTTTGGCCAGAAACTTGTTGGGTGCGACGCCGATCGAACATGTCAGCTGCAGCTGATCCTTGATATCGGCCTTGATGGTCGCGGCGATTTCTCTGGCCGCACCATGCAACCGCAGACAGCCGCTTACATCCACAAAGGCTTCATCGATGGAAACCGGCTCCACAAGGGGCGAGTAACCGCCCAGAATTGAGAGCATGCGCTGGGACAGCTCGCAGTAGCGACGGCGCCGGGGCGCAACGATGATCAATTGGGGGCACTTGTGTCTGGCCATGAAGACCGGCATGGCCGAATGAATACCGTAGCGCCGTGCCTCGTAGCTGGCGGCGGCCACGACGCCTCTTCCGCTTTCGCCGCCCACCGCCACGCACCGGCCCCGAAGCTCGGGGTTGTCGAGCTGTTCGACCGACGCGAAAAAGGCGTCCATATCAATATGCAGAATCGAAGTGCTTGCCATTTCTTACAATTTTGTTATGTTCCGGGCTGTCGGTCCTTAAAGGAGGCAAGCCCGTGTTGAAGCGCATCGAAGAAGTCACGCTGCTGTATGAAATCAGTCAGGCGCTCAATGAGCACCTGGACCTTAAGAAATCTTTATATAAAGTCCTCGATATCCTGTCCAGCTCCATGAACATGGTGCGCGGTACGGTTTCTCTGCTCAACCCGTTGCGCAATGAGATCGGCATCGAGGTGGCGCACAGTCTGTCCAAGAGCACCATCGAACGGGTCAAATATAAACTGGGCGAAGGCATCACTGGCAGGGTAATCCAGAGCGGCAAGGCCGTCACCATTCCTAAAATCAGTGAGGAGCCGCTTTTCCTGGACCGCACCGCAGCCCGTAAGAGCCTGAAGGAAAAGGAAGAATTTTCCTATATCTGCGTCCCGATCAAGAAAGGCAACCATGTCATCGGCGCGCTCAGCGTGGACCGCCCCTTCGATCCGGCCTACAGCCTCAAGGAGGGCCAGAAACTCCTCTCGGTGCTGGCCACCATGATTGCTCAGCACGTGATCAATCTGGAGACCATTCACTTCGAGAAAGAGCAGTTGCGCCAGGAAAACCGGCGCCTTCGGGATGAGCTCGAAAACAAGTACCGCATTACCAACATTATGGGAAACAGCAATAAAATGCGCGAAGTCTTTCAGATGATTTCGCAGGTCTGTCAAAGCAACGCCACCGTGCTGATCCGCGGGGAAAGCGGTACGGGCAAGGAACTGGTCGCCAACTCGGTGCACTACAACAGCAACCGCGCCAAGGGCCCTTTCATCAAGGTCAACTGTGCCGCCATCCCGGCCAACCTGATTGAGAGCGAGCTCTTCGGCCACGAAAANNCACGAGAAGGGAGCCTTCACCGGCGCAATCAAACAGAAGCTGGGAAAATTCGAACTGGCCCACCGGGGAACCATTTTTCTGGACGAAATCGGCTCGATCGGGCTGGATGTGCAAGCCAATCTGCTGCGGGTGCTGCAGGAGAAGGAGTTTGAACGCGTGGGCGGACAGCGCACCATCAAAATCGATGTGCGCATCATCGCGGCCACCAACAAAAACCTGGAACAGGCTGTGGAGGACGGCACCTTCAGGGGGGACCTCTACTACCGCCTGAATGTATTTCCGATTTACATGCCCCCACTGCGCGAGCGCAAGACCGACATCCTGTTGCTGGCGGACTATTTCCTGGAAAAATATGCCAAGGAAAACAGCAAGGCGGTCAAACGGCTTTCGACCCCGGCGATCGACATGCTGATGGATTACCACTGGCCGGGCAACGTGCGTGAACTCGAAAACTGCATGGAGCGATCGGTTCTGCTGTGCGAGGGGGGTGTGATCCACAGCTACCACCTTCCGCCGACCCTGCAAACCGGCAAGGAGTCCGATACCTTGCCGGCGCTCTCACTGGAAGATGCAGTGGCCAGTCTGGAGCGCGAGATGATCATCGACGCGCTCAAGAACACGCGCGGCAACATCTCGCTGGCGACTCAGATCCTGCGGACCACGGTGCGCAAATTCGCCTATAAAGCGAGAAAGCACGGCATCAATTACCGCCACTACCGCTGATCCCGGGGAACCTGCCTGAACTTCAATCCCCTTCGGCTTTTTTGCCGCACTCCTTGCAGCGGCCGTCGGTCCCGATCACGCCGATGCAGTCCTCATCGCCGCACAAACGGCGTCGGGCCCATTCATCATCGTCCGCAGGCCGATCTTGCAGCTCCGCGTCATCGTCAATTTCCGGCGCCTCGAGGGGCTCGACCGGATCGCGTGCATCAGCTTCGGGACGTTCAGCCGAATCCAAAGGCAGCTGGCCTTCGTAGGATTTGCCGCATTCCTTGCAGCGCCCGTCAGGACCGATAACGCCGATGCAGTCCTCATCGCTGCACAATATGCGGTGCGACCATTCCCAATCCGTGACTTTTTCCTGATCGTCGCTCATAGATGGTTACCCTTTATTATTCGAACAATAAGGTCCTATTACCCGATTCGGCCCCGAAATGTAAACAGGCTGAAGCGGCTGTCGATATCGTCATGCAGGATCTGAATTCCAGGTTGATCGATTGACAAATACTCGGTCCTTATCTATAAGTAAATGAATGTACAATATAAATTTGCCTGCTAATGAACTGGAAAGGTGGTTGCCCAAGTTGAATCAGCCAAACAGAGGCGTCAAAATCGGCCGCAACGATCCGTGCCCCTGCGGCAGCGGCAAAAAGTTCAAAAAATGCTGCATGAGCAATTCCGAATACCGCCCCCTCTATCACCCCGAAAAACCCAAAATCCGGCTCAAAACCGCAGCCGACATCGAAGGCATCAAAAAAGCCGGCCGCCTGGTACTGGAGACTCTCGATCTGGTGGAAGATTTCCTCAAGCCCGGCATCACCACCGATTCGATCAACACGCTGGTTCATGACCATACGATCCGCAATCACGGTATTCCGGCGCCGCTGAATTACCGCGGTTATCCCAAAAGCGTCTGTGTATCGGTCAACGAGGAGATCTGTCACGGCATCCCCGGCGACCGCATTCTGGAGACGGGCGACATCGTCAACGTGGATGTAACTACGATTCTGAACGGCTATTACGCCGACGCCAACAAAACCTTCTTTATCGGCCGACCCGGTCCGGACGCCCTCAAAATCGTGAGCGTGGCGCGCCAGGGTCTTAAAAACGGCATGGAGATGATCCGTCCCGGCAACACCATCGGCGACGTCGGCTGGGCGATCCAGACCTATGCCGAAAGCCAGGGCTGCTCAGTGGTACGCGATTTCGTCGGGCATGGGATCGGTTTCGATTTTCACGAACCCCCCCAGGTGCCCCATTATGGCCGCCGGGGGGAAGGTGTGCGCCTGGTGCCCGGAATGGTCTTCACGATCGAACCGATGATCAATCTGGGCGGTTATGAACTCATCGTTCTTGAGGACCACTGGACCGCCGTGACCAAGGACGGCTCCTTGTCGGCCCAATTCGAGCAAACCCTCCTGGTGACTGAAAACGGCTTTGAAAGTCTTACGCCCTATCCACTTGAATAGAGCCCCGCGATCCAGGCGGCGGCGGCCGTCGACAACCCTGTGAGGGCGGCGGCGACCTGAATGGGTTGAGACAAGCGGTCTTTCACGGCCGCGACATAAACGCCTCCGATGGCCAGCCCACTGATAAAACCGGCCAAGTGCGCCAGCAGGTCGGTCGAAGGCCCGGTGCCCAAAAATCCCAACAGTGCCAAACCGCCGGCCAGAGGCGCCCACGCACGCCAGGAGCGCATGGTGCCCTGCCGAAGCTGCGATCTGAATGTCATCATCGCCGAAAGGGCCACGGCGCCGAAAAGGGCGGTGGAAGCTCCGACCGCAAGATGACCCGCGCCGTACCACAGCGCTGCGCCGAGATTACCCAGTGCACCCGCGGCCAGAATCATGAACCATCCGACCCCCCAACCACACATCGACGCAACGGCCGTTCCGAAGACGGCCAGGCCGGCGGCGTTGGACAATAAGTGCCCGCTGTCGGCATGCATCAGCAGAGCCGTAATGCATCGGTAAAATTGTCCATCCAGAATGCGTTCGGTGTCAGCGCCGTAAGTGTTGAAGAAGAACCGGCGCTCGAGTCCCGGTTTTATGGCCCAGTGGACGGCGGCCAGGGCGGCGATCACGAAAACGGCCGAATAGGTGCGCTGCCCGACAGGATAAGGTTGCGCTGCACCATCCGGTTGGTTCTCGGCCAGATAGAGGGCGATGGATCGCACCGCTCTGCCGCGATCGGCCTCCGGAACATCAATAGCCCAATAGCGGCCATGGGGACGCAGCTGATGGGGGATAGCGGCCGAGGCCAGCACCAGATGATAAGTTTGGGCCCGACCGGCGGGCAGGCGGTCGAACAATGGCCTCATGCTGGATCATTCCACTATTTATTCTGCATATGCTGAATCCGTCGTGTCATCGGACGGGCGTCAGGGGGGAATACCGGATCCTCTGAAGAAGCTTTAATCAAAATCAGGCTCATCACTTTCGGCCTCGGGCGCCTGTTCTGTTTCCCCCTCGAGGTCGTCTTCTTCTTCCTCTTCGCGATTTTCTCGAAGCAGGGCTTCCTCGCGCAGGCGTTTTTTCGTTTCAGCATCGTTAAGGCGCTGATTCTCGTTGTAGGCATCGATTGCCACCCGGGCGAGCTTTTCGCCGCCCAGCTTCAAAAAAAACACCAGCGCCTCCATAACCTGCGCATTGTGTCTCAGAGGGCCTTCCATATAGGGATATAGCCGTCGGAAAGATTCCTGGTGCTCGGGTGGAATGGTGAACGAATCGGTCATGAGGCGCTCCTGGCCGTGATCGGCGATAAGATGCGGCAAATATAACCAAGTCCGTTGAAAAGTAAAGTCTTTTGACCGGCCGGTGCACGGCGGAAAGCCTTGAATTCCGGGTAAGCGGAATTCATCCGTATCGAAAATCACCGGAAAAAAATTCTTTGCGCATGCCGGTCAACCGGAATCCGTGCGGATTGCAACCGCGGGACGGCAGCGGCATTCACCGCGTCCGCTCGGCTCGGCAACCTGCCTTGACTTTCAAAGTGCATTCCATATAGAGCTTCAGGATTAACGTTCCGCTGGACCAAACCCCTAAACTTTCGAGGGAGCCGCCATGGACCAACCGATTGAGCACTATTGGCAACTGCGCCTGGATGCACTGCAGGAAAATCTGACCAAAAACCATTTTGATGCCTATCGGGTGAACGATGTCGCTGCCGCCCAAAAGTTGCTGCTGGAGCAGCTTCTGCCTCAGTACGAGATCCGCAGCATAGCTTTCGGCGGTTCGATGACCCTGATCGGATCGGGCATTTATGCCGCCCTGCTGGCCCAGACACGTTGGCCGATCATCGACACCTTCGAAAAGGAAATAGACCTGGAGGCAAAGCAGGAGCGACGCCGGCAAGCCCTGCTCTCCGACCTGTTCATCACCGGCACCAACGCGGTGACCGAGAAAGGCCAGCTGGTCAACCTGGATATGATCGGCAACCGGGTGGCGGCCTTGACATTCGGTCCGCGCCTGGTAATCGTCCTGGTCGGTCGCAACAAGGTTGTCGCCGACCTGCCGGCAGCCATGGCACGCATCAAAAACTATGCTGCACCAGCCAACGCGCTCCGCCTGGACAAACGGACACCCTGCGCCCAAACCGGACACTGCCAGGAATGCAACAGCCCCGATCGGATTTGCAATCATTGGTCCATTACCGAAAAGTCCTTTCCCAAAGGGCGCATAAAAGTGGTTTTGATCAATCAGGATTTAGGGTTATAGTACAACCAACATACTCGCAGGGAGTGATGATGAGCATCGCAATGGACGCATGGGTTTATGTCGTGGTTCAGAATCCCGGCGGTGATGAACGGATTGCCGGCCAGCATGATGAAACGCATGGTGTTGCCTTTATTCCGGCCTTTATGGAAAAAGATCCTGCTCAGCAGGGACTGCTGCAGATGGTTAGAGAAAAAGGCGTGCGCTATGAGGTTCAGGCGATCCTGTTCGAAGACCTTCTGCGCTACGCTGCCGGCGGCCCTTACTGTGTCTTCATCCTGGACGATGCCGGACGCATTACCGAAAGGTATTCACCTGCGGGTCAGAAGTTCTGAATCGTATCACCCCCGGGAGCCTCGAGTGAAATTAAATGGGCTCATGCCGGCGGGGTCGTTTGCGCAGGCGCCGGGATCCGGACACCAGCCGCTGCTGCATCGTCAGCCGCTCCGCATCCGGCGCAGTCGATCCGCCATTAGATTGTCGCAGCCGACCGCATCGATCGTTGACGGGATTGGAAAGCAATGCCAGCAACCCGAATCATCACCCGCCCCGATTTCGACGGCATCGTATGCGCTGTCCTGCTCAAAGCAATCTTCGGGGACGCAACGCCGATCGTGTGGGCTCAGCCCAATCAGATCCAACAGGGTGCGCTGAAAACCGAATCAACGGATGTGGTGGCCAACTTACCGCTCAACGGCCCCTGTAAACTGTGGTTTGACCATCACATTTCCAACATCACCCGACTGCCTTTCAAAGGTTTGTTCCGCATCGCCCCCTCGGCGGCCCGCCTGGTGTTCGAATTTTTCCAGGATCGGCTCCAAAGGGGACGCTTCGATGAACTGGTGCATCAGGCCGATAAGATCGATGCCGCGCAACTGAGCCCGGAAGAGATCGTGCATCCTGAAAAATATCCGTTCATCCTGCTGTCGATGTGCATATTAACCCGAAACCAACGCGATCTTGCCTTTTGCGACCACCTGGTGGACCTTTTGAGCAGCGTCCGACTGGAAACCGTCATGGGAGACGAATGGGTGCGGCGGCGCAGCACGCATGTCATTGCCGCCAATCGGCTCTACGAGACAGCGCTCAAGGCCCATACGCTCCTGCGGCATTCGGTATCGCTGACCGATTTCCGGGGACTCGACCCCACGCCCGAGGGCAACCGTTTTCTGGTGTACTCGCTGTTCCCGGCTTCGCGGGTGAACGTTAAAATATACGACGACCCGCCGCAGACGGTGATTAAACTGGGTCACAGCATACTGAATCGTACCTGTTACGTGAATGTGGGACGCTTGCTGGCCCGCTACGGCGGCGGCGGGCATTGGGGCGCGGGAGCCTGTCGTCTCGAAGCCGCCCAGGCGGACCGCTGCCTGGGGGAGATTATAGAGATTTTAGAACGTAATGAACCTTTGGAGGAAGACCGGGCCCTTGCCCGGAACGGCGGAGAGGCTTAGGTTGGAGCGTGTTGTCTAACGAGTGTGCCGGCCAGAAAAGGATGACCGCACGTGCGTGGTCACCCTGCTGATTGAGCGCCCCACAGAGAGGACCCTAATGGCACGCAGACTGGAAACCAAGATCGACCGCCCGCCCGATGATCGATGGGAGCCGGAGCGGGCGCTGGCGACTGCGATGGCCGAGAGAGCCCGCTTTTTGGAAACCCACCCCCACCACAGAAATCTACAGGCTGAAATCGACAGGATACTGGAAAAAGCAGGATCTCACGAAAACCGCATGGCCGTGCTGGCCTTTATGATGGAGTCCAGATTGATCGAACTGCATGGTCATCTGCAGCAGCTCAATAGAATTCTCGTTCGCGGCAGCACAGGCTTGTAGCGCTTGAACGACGCGTGTCGCCACATTCCGCGTCAGGAAATTGCCAGCAAGAAGGTGCGCAGATTAACTTTTTTATTGAGGATGCGCAGCTTGCGCCTGATCCCCTGCCGATGCGCCTCCACGGTCCTTTTAGAAAGCCCCATCAGACGGGCGATCTCGGGCGAACGTTTACCTTGACGGATGAAATTGGCCACTTTCAATTCTGCGGAAGTCAGGTTGTAGTATTCCAGTGACAGCCGCCGGGCAAAACCGCCCGTGATATCATCCAGATTGGCTTCAAGGATCGAAAGATAGGCCAACTGCTGTTCATCGGTCAATTTAATCCGCAGCTTGTCCAGGTAGGGCAACACCAGCTTCATCACATTGTAGACCACCTGCTCTTCAAGTTCGCGGCGATCAGCATCCCGCCGCTTCAACAGCACCTTCAAGGCGGTGTTGGTTTCCTGCAGCTGCATCTTTTCCATCTCCAGATCAGCCTCACGATCCCGCAGCACCTGCTCGGTTTCACGGCGCTCCGTTATCTCTTTGCGCAGGGCTTCGTTGGCCCCCAGCAGTTCGGCCGAACGGATTCTGACCTGGTTTTCGAGTGCCTGCTGATCAGTAATGTGCCGGGTGATGTCGCGGCAGATGCCCACGTGCGCCAGGAACGCTCCGTCAGCCCCGAAATAGATGGCCGAATGCGCCTCGAACCACCGAGAGGGTCCGCTGCGGGTCAGAAATCGAAATCGATGATAGCCGCTGCAATTTGTCTTGCGGTCCATCGCCTGGCGGCAGGCTTCGATTAGCCGCCCCCGGTCGTCCGGGTGCAGCCAGTGGCTGAAAACATGGCCCAACAACTCCTGGCGCCGGTATCCGAACGCGGCGACGGCTGCGTTGATCGCAATGCATCTGCCGTGTTCATCGAGCGCGAAACAGAGATCCGGAAACAGGTTTAACCGTTCGTTGAGCACACCGGGGAGCTCTGACGCGCCAGAATCCGGCGGGCAATCGAAGTCGGGCCGGACTCCGGTGGGTCCAGCGCCCTTGATCAACTGCTGTTTGCTGATCGGGTCCATATCTCGACTCCTAAAGGGTTCTCAATTTCATCCCTTCGGATCAGGGAGGTTCTATCGTAGTCCACGAATGGGTGTCAATCCATGCCGGTTCGCAGCGCTCAGCCGGGATGCCTTGCCCAGAAAAGCCGGTTTGCGCTTGCCTTGCGGCTTCATCGAGAGTAATAGAGGCGCCAATTCAGTCACTTGCGAAATGCAGGCAGATGGAGACCGTCACATGAAACTTGGTATAATTGGCCGGCCTGGTGCCGGAAAAACAACGCTGTTCGAAGCCCTGACCAAATGCCGCCTGGACAATCCACTGCGCAGGGAAAGCCGTATCGGAACGGTTAAAGTCCCGGACGAGCGGGTCGAGAAACTCTCGGCCATTTACCGGCCGCGCAAAACCATTTTTGCACAGGTCGAATACTTTTTACCGACCCCGGGTGAGCACACCAAGGAGCACAGCCGTGAGGCAAGCGTATGGACGCAGGCCCGCGACTGCGATGCCCTGATCCAGGTGATCCGAAATTTCAGTGCTTATGGCCAAGCCGCTCCCGCCCCGGAAGCCGAGTTCCAGGCCCTGAACCAGGAGTTGATGCTGATCGACCTCGTGACAGTCGAAAAACGTCTGGAGCGTCTGGCCCTCGATCAAAGGCGCGGCAAAAAAGCGGACCTGGAAGAGACGGCCTTGCTGGAACAATGCCACCTTCACCTGAACAGCGAAACGCCCCTGCGGCATTTTCCCGATCTGGCCGGGGCGCGTGCGCTGCGAGGCTATGCCTTGCTTTCTGCCAAGCCCATGCTGATCATTTTCAACAATGCCGAAGACAATGAGAGTCTGCCGACCGGCCCCTGGCTGGCCGGGGAAGTCGCTCTGGTCCTGCGCGGCAAGCTGGAACAGGAGCTTGCCCAGATGGATCCTGAAGAGGCGCACATCTTCCTGGAATCCTACGGCATTCACGAATCGGCCATGGATCGTGTGATTGCACTGTCGTATAAGCTGCTCGGCATGATATCCTTCTTCACGGTAGGAGAAGATGAAGTGCGCGCCTGGACCATCGCCCGGGACACCGCTGCGGTGGACGCCGCCGAAGTGATCCATTCGGATATCAAGAAAGGGTTCATCCGCGCTGAAGTATTGGCTTACCGTGACCTCATGACCGCCGGCAATTACGCCGAAGCACGTAAACAGGGCACCGTTCGCCTCGAGGGCAAAACGTATGCGGTCCAGGACGGCGACATTATCAATTTCAGGTTCAACGTCTAATGGAAGATATAAACCGCGACAAGGGGTCCACCCGCCGGGCGTCCGCTTGGCAACGTCTGCTGGCCAAGAGCTGGGTGCGGCCGTCCGAGCTGACGGAGCATGGCATCGACCCGCTGGAACTGGAACCGGTAACGGATCTTTTCCCCATGCGGATCAACCCCTATTTTCGTTCCTTGATCCACAAGGCCGATGACCCTATCGGGCGACAGGTGATTCCGGTGCGTGCCGAACTCGAGGATGGCGCTTCACCGCTGGACCCCCTGGACGAGGAGCAGCAATCGCCGGTCCCCTGTGTGATCCATCGCTACCCGCAGCGGGTCGTATTCCTGGTCTCCAATCAATGCGCGGTGTATTGCCGCTTCTGCATGCGAAAACGGCGCACAGCCGGCATCGCCCAGGTGTCGGCCGAGGATCTGGCGGAAGGTCTGGACTACATCACCCGCCGAGCCGAAATCAACGAGGTGATCCTGTCCGGCGGTGACCCGCTCATGCTGTCGGACGAACGGCTGTCGGGCATTTTGACAGCCCTGCGCCGGATCCCGCATGTTCGGCTGCTGCGAATCCACACGCGCATGCCGTGCGTGCTGCCGCAGCGCATCACCACGCGATTGACGCGAACCCTGGCACGTTATCAGCCGCTGTATGTCAACATTCATTTCAATCATCCGGCCGAGATCACAGCCGAAGCGCAGAAAGCGTGCAAACGCCTGGCCGATGCCGGTATTGCACTGGGCAGCCAAACCGTTTTGCTGGCCGGAGTGAATGACGATCCCGCCGTCCTGGCCCGATTGATGATGCAACTGCTAACCATTCGGGTGAAGCCATATTATCTGCACCAGCTCGATCGTGTCCGCGGAACGGCTCATTTTCGGGTTCCGCTGGAGCGTGCCATAGAACTGTCCGCCGGCCTGCGCGGCCGGCTCTCGGGAATGGCCGTGCCGCACCTCATGATCGATCTGCCCGAGGGAGGGGGAAAAGTGGCCTTGCCTCCGGACGCCGTCATCGAGAAAGGCACTGACTGCTGGTGGATCCGCAACTGGGAGGGACGTCGCTACGCATATGCGTTGCGCTGAGAGAGTCTCAAGAAGGGGGCCTGAAGCCCCCTTGCAGTAAAAAAAATCAAGCGAACAGATCAGGCGACTGCAGTTTTCAGGGCCTTGCCGGCCATGAACTGGGGCACTTTGCGGGCTTTGATCTTGATTTTCTCTCCTGTGCGCGGATTGCGGCCGGTACGCGCTTTGCGCTTTGACACTTTGAAGGTTCCAAAACCGGTCAGGGTGATCTTATCCCCTTTCTTAAGACCCTGGGTAATGGCGCCCAACAAACTTTCCAGGGCCGCCTCGGCTTCTTTCTTGCTGTTCAGATTCTTGGCCATCTCAGTAATCAATTCGCTCTTGTTCATCCTCTCTTGCTCTCCTTTCTGTCGTTAGGTGATGCAAATGCTTCGGGTAGAATCTTATAGCTCTTGCACCTCTGACACCAAGTGCAAACGGTCTCGTCCATCGGCTGCGCTGAAATGGCCGGAGTGTAAGGGCTTAAAAGCCGGATACCTTTTCCACGGCTTCCATGCGTGTCTTGCATTGTATGCAATAGGCGGTTACGGGTCGGGCCATCAGCCGCGCCAAAGCGATCTCCTCGCCGCATGATTCGCAGGTACCGAAAGTGCCTTCTTTGATCTTTCCAATCGCTGTCCTGATCTTCTTGATTAAATGGCTCTCCCGGTCTCGAATTCGCAACGTATAGTTGCGATCGGTCTCCAAGGCGGCCTGATCGACCGGGTCAGCGGCATTTTCATCGGACTGAACTAGCGCATTGACCGTTTGTCCAGCACGCGCGAGCAATTCTTCGAGTTGATGATTGAGCAGTTCTTTAAAATAGTCAAGATCTTTGGGCTGCATGAAACCTCAATTCTTTGCGGCTAAGCTGCCGCAGTTCAAAAACGTCGGTACAAATTTGCCGGTACTTTCAAAAAACGCCGGCCCCTCGTGTGTACCATGCACGAAAGCCGGCGAAAGCGCTAACGGTTCGGAGTGGCTCGCTCCGGTTTGTCGTAACCGTTACCGTATAGGGACAATATCATCAGGCCGGCACGGGATCAACTGTCCAAATCAATCCTACGTCTTTCCTCAAACGCATCGGAGAGACGAATACCGGATCGCCTTGAAGGTTCGATTACCATCAAAAGCTTTCCAGTATACAGAAATCCCGAATGGTGATCGACCTGGATCGTCTGGTCTGCTGCTTCACCACCCCGGTGGCCTGGATCGATTTTTGAATCAAGTTGATAAATTGATCACTGTTCTCGATGAGGTACTGTTCATCATCGGTCGCGCACAGCGCCACCGCCGTAACCCGGTCATTCTCATCCCATTGCACGGGTGTCACGATACCGCTAAGGGTTTCACTCTCCCGGGCTTTATTTTTCTTAGGCATTGCCCTGACTCCTTAATGCGCCATCAGCGGTGCCCGGTCACCTGCAAGCGCGGCACCCCGCGCGCCGGCTCCGCAACGGCCCACTCGGGGGAAGATTATTCGGAGAGAATTTGATAACTTTTGATGGTGATCACCTTCATGTCGTCCTGTTCTTCAATCGGACCGGTCACCCTCACTCTTGCATTGACATGATTTTCGGCCAGCTCGTTGCCCTTGGGCGTGTCGGCGATTTCATATATCTGTCCGTCGGAAACGATCTGATAGCTGTCGTTCACCTCGCCGGTTATGGTGGCGTCCGCGGCCATGGCCGTGGCGGTGAATGAAGCGAAAAGCAGCAACAGGGTCGCCGCCGTCCAAAACTTTGCATTGCGGGTCATTTTTCGAATTCTCCTTTTCAATTTCTGAACAAGTTGCCGGCGATTATCAGCAAATAGCGTGCCTGAGAGACTAATCAAATGTAACGGGCTTAAAACAATGCGAAATAATGTGCATGGAGCATTCTTCTTCCTTGGGGTTCTTCGGGTCGTCTTCCTGGAATAGCACCATGCAGCTGATTTTACCGCAAAATCCACAATGAAGCGGGGGTTCCGTTTTATCAGGAACCGGAACCGCAGGGGCTGATTTGCGGTCAGGCATGTGAGATCCCGGCCGCAAGCATTTAAATTGAGTTGCAGCTCCACGCGTCCATACGCTAAAAGAGCATCGGAAAAGAGAAGACATGTCCGAGATATCCAGACCATCCTCGTCCAGGATCAACCTGGGGAAACGCATCAAGCGCCATGTGATCGGACAGCGCCTTACCTTCTTCGCCACTTCCACGCCGGGTCTGGAAACGGCGGTGCGCGATGAGCTGATTCGGTTATCACCGACGGTTCAGGTGACCGAAGTGATCCGGGGCGGCGTTACTTTTATGGGACGGCTGTCGGATCTATACCGCGCCAATCTGCACCTTTTCTGCCCGGGTCGCATCCTCCTGCGGCTGGCCGACTTCAAAGCCACCAACTTTCTTCAATTGCGCAAAAGGCTGACGGCCCTGCCCTGGCACCTTTATCTTCCCCAGGCAATGATTCCCGGGTGCAAGGTTCGCACCCACCGTTCGCGCCTGTTTCATACCCTAGCGATTGCTCAGGAGATCGAACATGCGATCACTGCGTACTGGCAGCTGCATGGACGGACGCCCCTGGCAACGAATCGCCAGACGCTTTATGTGCGCATCGATCAGGACCGTGTGAGCCTCTCTTTGGACAGCAGCGGCGCCAACCTGTACCGGCGCGGGTTGAAAACCCACGCGACCCGGGCCCCCCTGCGCGAAACCACCGCCGCCGCAATCCTCCAGCTGGCCGGCTATCGTCCGGACCGGCCGTTGTGCGATCCGATGAGCGGGGCGGGCACATTCAGCCTGGAGGCGGCCCTGGTGGCTAAAAACCTCGCTCCCGGGGCCAGGCGCACATTTCCTTTCCTTGAATGGCCGGCGTTTCAAACCGCTCATTGGCAGCACCTGTTGGCAAAAGCAGCCGGCGCGGTGAAATGTCCGGAGCACCCCCTGATCTGGGCTTCTGATATCGAAGACGCGGCTGTCGCGGCACTGCGCACATGTGTGGCCCGCAACGGTCTTGAAGATGCCGTAGTGGTGGAACGGCGCGATTTTTTGGACGGTTCTACCCGCTGGTCGGAATCTGGCGGACCCACCGGGCTCATCGTGCTGAACCCGCCTTACGGCCGCCGCCTGATACCGTCCGGCTCACTGCGGTTTTTTTATGAACGCATCGCCCTCCGGCTGCGTACGGCCTTCCCCGGATGGCGAGCGGCCATAATCGTTCCAGAACGCGCACTGGGCGAACTGTTTCCTTTTTGCGCGCGGGTGCAAGCTTTCGAGCATGGGGGCTTACGGTTGTATTTGCTGATGGGAGCCATTCCCTGAAACCAATGCTTCACGCCGCCATGCCACAGCGCGCCGAATCCGCAACAATCCTGAGCTGAGCCTCATCGATCCGGGTGCATGCCGATTCCCACATAGAGGCAGAAGCGCCATCATACCCGAAGCGAGGGGTGCCTGCTGCTTTCACGGCATAATCGGAAAGAACCCGGCATCCATCCGGTATCAACGGTGAAATCGGCCGGAGATTGACGAACGCTCAAGTTTCGGGATACTTAACCGGGCATGCCGTCCCAAGGCGACCTGAATTGAAAAGGAATCCATGCGCACATCCGAGATTTTGCTGAGCATCGCCGCTTTCATCGTTATCATCGCCGGAATGAAAGCCGCCACGGTCATAGTGGTGCCGTTCATCCTGTCGGCCTTTATCGCCATCATTTGTGCTCCGCCCATGTTCTGGCTGCAGAGAAAAGGAGTTCCGGCGGTGCTGGCAACACTCCTGGTGGTCCTTCTGATCCTGGCTGCGGGCATCATCGTGGCAGCGCTCGTCGGGCAATCGGTGCAGGACTTTTCGCAGGACCTTCCCATGTACAAAGCTAAAATCAAAGCCCGAATGCAGGTTGCCCCTGTTTGGCTCGCCCAGTGGGGCATCGATCCCGGACGGCTTAAGCTGAGTGAGATTTTTGATCCGGGGGCGGCCATGAATCTGGCGGCCGCGCTCCTGAACGGATTGGGCAATGTGCTGGCCAATGGTTTTCTGATCCTCATGACGGTGATCTTCATGCTGCTGGAAGCGGCCAGTTTTCCTCGCAAACTCAAGGCGATCATGGCGACGTCTGAAACCCGGGTCAGCCCCTGGGAACACTTTCTCGATGATGTCAAACGTTACATGGCCATCAAAACCGGAGTGAGCCTTATCACGGGGGGGTTGGCCGCATCGTGGCTGGCCGTTCTGGGTATCGAGTATGCGCTGCTGTGGGGGCTGCTGGCCTTCGTTCTGAACTACGTGCCCAACATTGGATCCATCATCGCGGCGGTGCCGGCCGTCATGCTGGCCCTGGTCCAGTTTGGGCCCGGCCATGCTGCTGCTGTGGCGGCCGGCTATGTTGCCATCAATCTGGTCATGGGCAACGTCATCGAACCACGCTTTATGGGCCGCGGCCTCGGCTTGTCGACTCTGGTGGTTTTTCTTTCCCTGCTGTTCTGGGGCTGGGTGCTCGGACCGGTCGGCATGCTGCTGTCGGTACCGCTTACGATCACCGCCAAGATCGCCCTGGACAGCCGTTCGGAGACCCGCTGGCTGGCCATCATGCTGGGATCCGAAAAATACCGACCCGCAGCGTCTCCGCTGGAATCCACGCCAGAGTCGAATGCGTCCCTGTCGGACGGTCCGCTCTAAAAAATGGGTGGGGTGCGTGACTGCCGATGAAACTGAATACCATTCTGAATCGATATATTCTCCTTGAACTGATTCCGCCTTTTGCGATCAACCTCATTTTTTTCGCCTTCATATTCCTGATCACGCGGGTGCTCGATATCGTCAATATGATCCTCAACTACAGCGTCAGCCCGATCGCATTTATCCGTTTGATGCTCTACTCGTTGCCCGCTTTCCTCTCCTTTGTCATTCCCATGTCGGTGATGATGGCGGTGTTGCTGACTTTTCTGCGCATGTCCAATGACAACGAGGTCATGGCCATTAAAAGCTGCGGTATCAATCCGCATCGCTTCCTTGTTCCGGTGCTGGCTTTCTGTTTCGCGGGCTGGGCCCTGGCCACCTATGTTTCGGTCGTCGTTATGCCCTGGGGCAACCAGTCGTTTTCTCGTTTGACGTTTGAACTGGCCCGCCAGCATATGGACACGGCGATAAAGGAACGCACCTTCATTGACGAGTTCGAAGGCTTGACCTTGTATGTCGCCCAAGTCGACACGCGGACCAAAACGCTTGTCGACGTATTCATCGAGGACCGGCGCACAACAGGCATTCAGAACACGATTGTGGCGCCCAGAGGTTCGCTGACCGCCGAGCCGCAAAACGACATACTGCGATTGACCCTGTTCGACGGCATGTTGAACCAGGTGAATCTCGATGACGCCACCGCTCAAAATGTGTGGTTCGAATCCTACAACATGCGTCTCGATCTCGAACAAATGGTCGGTTCGGCCTCACCCTCTAAAAGGGACAAGGCCATGACGATCCCCGAATTGCGTGCCTACATCGACTCCCTTGAACTCAAAAAGAACCGGCACTATTACAATGCACTGATGCGCTATCATGAGAAATTCGCGCTGCCCTTTGCCTGTTTTGCTCTTGGCATTCTGGCGATCCCGCTGGGCATCCAGCCTAAACGGGACAAGCGCTCGTTCGGCATCGTGGTTGGAATTCTATTGTTCCTGATTTACTACATACTTCTTTCGGCGGGATGGTCGCTGGGCGAATCAGGCACCTACCCTCCGCTTTTAGGCATGTGGACCCCCAATGTCGTTCTGGGTGGATTGGGTGTCTTCCTGTATTTACGCTCTGTACAGGACAAGCCCCTGGATTTAGGGCGTGTTATCGGAATCATCAAATTCCGCCGGAAAAGCGCAGCGTGAGGAACCTGGAATCATGACGCTGATCAACAAATATATCGCCTCCACCATTGTTCGCTTTTACGCATTGGGACTGCTCGCCGTGCTGGGCATGATTATCGCCATCGACTATCTGACCAATATGGATGAATTTTTGAAAGCTCAGATATCGTTGTGGCGGGCATTCCAATATGTCCTTCTGAAGCTGCCGTTCATCAGCACGCAGCTGATGCCGGTCATTCTGCTGATGGCCATATTGATCACGTTCGGATTGATGAGCAGGCACAACGAACTGATCATTCTCAATGCCAGCGGAATCAGCATCTACAGCCTCTTCAAACCGGTGATCGCCATTTCAATGATCGCCGGTCTGCTGATTTTCCTGCTCTCCGAATCGGTCAATCCTCTGACCATGCTCAAAGCCAACGAAATCAAGTACCGTGAAATCCGCAAATCGCGTGCTATCGCCGTGAAACAGGAGAATATCTGGATCAAGGGGCCGCGCAGTATTACCCACATTGCTTTGTTTCACACCTCCGGCAAAACCGCACAAGGTTTCACCCATTACATCTTCGACGGCCGCTTTCGCCTGATCCGCCGCCTGGATGCCAAGCAGGCCGAATTCCGGGAGGGGCAATGGGTGCTATCCAATGGCCTCGACCAGACCCTGGACCTTAAGGCCGACGTTTTCCATACGGAAGCCTTCGAGGTGCGTGAAGAGAATCTCGGGCTTGCACCGGAAGAATTCCGCGAAGTGATCCGCCGCTCGGAAGAGATGAACGTACGCCAGTTATCCGACTTTATCCGAAGGGTTGAAGCCGAGGGCTACACCGCGCATGAATACCGTGTCGATTTGTACCACAAAATAGCTTATCCGTTTGCCTGTGTTATCATGGGCCTCATCGGAATGGCGCTCACCGCACGTAAAAAGCTGACCCAGGGCATACCCATTGCCGTGTCCACCGGAATAGCCATCGCATTCCTCTACTGGATTTTCCAGAGTTTCTGCCTGACCCTTGGCTATGGAGAGATTCTGCCGCCGCTGGCGGCGGCGTGGGGTGCTAATTTCGTATTTTTGGGAGGGGGCATGCTGCTTCTCATCAACTCCGAATAGCGTTTGCACCAGCCTCGCCCTGTTCTGCAACGGGTTTGCGTCAGCCCAAAGAAAGGGGGTTCCGTATGGATTTAAAAAGTTTTCGTCAAATAATCTCTGCGGCCGTTCAAAACGAAATCGAAGCCTTCCTGTTTTACAGGGAGGCGGCTGAGAAAATCAAAGATGCCCATCTGAAGGAGATGTTCTTACAGTTTTCAAAGGAGGAGAAGAAGCACCGTGAAATACTGGAGCGTTTTATGGAAAGTGAAACAGCGGCCATCGATTTTCCGCGCAGCCCCGATTTTGAGGTTGCCGAAACTATAGAAGACCGACCGCTGTCATTCGATATGCGGCCTGCAGATGCAATCGCGCTGGCCGTCAAGAAGGAAGAAGCCGCCATGCGGCACTATACGAAACTGGCGCACGCTTGCCGGGATGCCGAAAAGCAGAAGGTGTTTCTGGAACTGGCGGCGATGGAAAGCGGCCACAAGGCCAGGATGGAAGCGGCCTTTGTCGACATCGGGTATCCCGAGGTATGGTGAGCGAACGTTCGACTTGATATCGAAGCGCTTGCGGACCGCTGCTGCGGGCCGCAAGCGCAATCGTCTTAAGCAGACACCTTGATGGTACGCGGCGAAGCCTTCTCAACCTTGGGGAGTCTTAGTTGCAGGACACCGTTCTTGAGCTGCTCATCGATTTTGGATTGATCGATCACCTGCGAGAGCGTAAATTGCCGGTAGTACTGGCCCACCTCGTATTCGATCAATATATCGCGTTCGTCAGCCCCTTCAAAGGGCGCCACATTGCCGCTGATCGTCAGAATATTATCGCGCAGATCGATTTTCAGATCCTCGTTCTTGACACCTGGAAGATCCGCAAGAAGCCTGATCTGTTGCGGTGTTTCATAGATATCGACCCTGGGTGAAAAGACCGCGCCCGGCCGCGTCTGCTCGGCAGACGACGCCACTTCTTGTTTTTGCTGCACTTTCAATTCTTTGCTGGTTTCCGTCATGGCTGATCCTCCCTTTTCATTTTCAACCGCCGATCTGGATACGCCGGGGCTTGGCCGATTCGGATTTGGGTATTTTCAGAACCAGGATACCATTGGACATGCTGGCTTCGACACGGTCGGCGTCGATTTCCTTGGGCAGTGCAATTGCCCGCGAAAACTGTCCGGCGCCGCGCTCCCGGCGATGATACTTGGCCGAGCTGTCTTCAGCTTCCAGTCGATGCTCGCCTGAAATGGTCAAGTTGTTTGCCGTTGCCTGAATTTGCAGATCGTTGGCCTCAACACCCGGCAGTTCGGCGCGCAGATAAAAGGCATTGTCGTCTTCCGTCAGATTCAGTGCCGGGTAAACGCCGGCACCTGCGCCCATTGCGGGCCGAGTGAACAACGATTCCATCATGCGGTCCATTTGCCGTCGCATCCGGCTCAATTCCTCGAAGGGGCCCACCGACCTGAATGTCGGTACACCAAAAACTGAGCTAAACATAATGAACCCTCCTTTTTGATCATGATTCCACTTTGTCAGCGAACCTCAGATGCATGCATAATAAAAACAAATCATTTCATGTCAATAACTGAGGTGAATAATTTATTGCATTATTTTTATCATCTATATATATTAGTAATGCAAACGTGGAGGACCTATGAATGAGTATGATAACGAGGACGAGACTGGCGGAAACACCCTCTCCTATGACCTTAAAGGACGGCAATCGGTGCGGGCCACATTCCGTCTCAGTTCGGGCTGTATCGCGGCCATCAGCATCGTTGCCGGGCAGTTGGGGATCAAACAAAAATCGATTTTCGATTACCTGGTCGAGGATATCGACAGCTTAAAGGCAATAGCGGTCAGGCTCAACGAGGAGTCCATTGCTGAAAGAAACGAGAGGGTTCAAAAAACCTTCGTGATCAGCCGACGCTCTTTAAGTTCCCTGGAACTGGTGGCCAGCCATTTCAACACGCCTCGAGATATTCTGGTGGAGCTTTCCGTACAGCGATTGCTGCCGATCATCGCCCGGGAACGTCAGAAACATGCCGTCCGCAAAACGTTGATGGGCAAAATCGAACATTACCATCGCACCGGAACGCTTTTGGCCGATCAACTCCAAACCCAATTAGGCCCTGATGATCCCATGACCCAGCATTTCAATGTCGTCCTGGGCGCATTGGAAAGTGCCTTCACCCAAATCAGTGACCTCATCGCAAGGGGACAAGCCCTGGAAACCCTGGATCAAAGGACACTGGATGCATTGGCCGGTCTCCGTGAGGATTGATAAAGGGCTGTCTTCGGGTTCGGTATCGAATTGGTCCCCGCGCAGGTCATCCAACGAACGTCCTTGAGTTCGGTTCAATACCGGATCGTATTTCAGTCCGCGATCGGGATATATATCAAGGGCCGGCGTCAGGGGCGCCGTTGACCTCGCGGGCCATTTGATGTACTGACGGCGCCCTGGCACTCTCAAGGAAAGCAGTCAATGAAAATCGACGAGATCAATATTGCGATCATCAGGCAGCTCCGCAACGGCAGGACGCCCATCAAGACGCTCGCCGAAACATTGAACATCGCCGAAAATACGGTCAGGGCGCGCATCGTCAAAATGGAAGAGGAGGGTCTCCTTGAGATCGCGGGGCTAGTGGATTGCGAAAAATTACAGCACCACCGTCTGGTAATGGTGGGCGTCAAGCTTTCGACCATGAACCTGGTGAAGAAGGGTGCCGAATTCAGCAAGCTTAAAGGGGTGGTATCGGTCAGCGTGGTTACCGGGCGGTTCGATCTGATGCTGATCGTCCTTTTAAAAGAAGATTTCGGCTTGCTGGAATTCTATACACAAGAAGTTTCGCGGCTCACCGATGTGCAGTCGGTGGAAACTTTCGTCGTATACAAAAGCTATAATATGAAAGTACCCTATGTCCTGTAGCCATCTCGCCGGCCAAACGACCCCGTTCCCGTCCGGCCGACAATGCCCCTTGGACTTTGCTTTAACCCGCCCATGTTTATCTTAATCTAAAGCTCAGCCAGCCGCACAGTCCTTGGGACCTCGGCTGAAATCAACAGCAGAGGTGTCCGGCGTTGACACTCTATTCCGGATTCGAGGAAGGGGTTTATGAAAACCGCAGAAGATATACTGAAAACAAAGGCCAAACCGCCTAAAATCAGTATCGCCCCGGAGCAGACGATCGCCGAGGCGATGGAAATGATGAACCGCTCCGGAGTGGGTGCCATCCTGATTGAGAAGGGGCCCGATCAAATCGTGGGCATATGGACCGAACGCGATCTACTCCGAATCGCCGCCGCCCCGGACTTCGATATCCACACCGCCCGCATCGGCGACCATATGCAAAACAGGCTTATCAACGCCGATCACGATACCCCGCTGATCAAACTGGAGGAGATGTTCCTGGGGCTGTTTATCCGCCATATTGTGATTTTGAAGGAGGGCCGCTACCTGGGACTGTTATCGATCGGCGATGTGCTGCGCGCCAGTCTTCTCGAGAAAGATCGCACGCTCAAGAAACTGAACAAGATCGCCAGCTGGCAATACTACGAAAACTGGGGGTGGGATCGCAAAAAAAGCAAGTGACACGTCTTATTTAAGTTTTTCGGCAACCTCCCCCTTCTGAAAAATAATGGCAAAAAGATTGTCTTTGGCATTGGCATTATGCTCTTTGACCAGACTCTTGGCCCATTCGACATCCCGCGTGCGCATCGCCTGAAAGAGCGCATCATGTTCGCTCACAATCTCTTTCTGACGGTCGAGGCGCAGATCTTCGGTACGGAACCGCAGGAATATCCGCTGACAGATATCACGATAGCGCTCTACCAGGAATTGATTGCCGAGCATGCCGATGATCGTGGCGTGATACTCTGTGTCCAGGATGAATAAGTGCCGCCGAACCCGGTCGGTGATCGAGCTTTCGTACTGATCTTTTTTACGGTGCAGTTCCTCTAATTGCTCGGGTGTCTGCTTGCGAATGGCTTTACCGATGGTTCCCAATTCGAGGATTTCTCTGATCTCATATAACGACTCAGCCTCTTCGATGGTCAACTTGTGAACCGAATACCCCTGGTTGGGAACGAAATCCAGATACCCTTCCTTGGCCAGGATGCTCAGGGCATTGTTGACCGGAGTCCGGCTGACACCGAGCTGATTGGCCAAATCCACAAAAATGAGCCGTTGTCCTGGTACGATATCGTAGTTCAGCATCATCTGCTTGATTCTGTCATATGCCGCCATGGTCAAATTTCTCTGGCCGCCCATTGCCTGCTCGCTCCTCTGCTGTTCTGAATCGCCAAGTGCTGCCGTAACCGTT
>DDYQ01000238.1 GCA_002348005.1 Desulfobacteraceae bacterium UBA2230
GACCTCATCAGCTACCTGTTTGGCAGCATCCTGGCGGTTTCGGGAACCGACCTGCTGCTTTTGGGCATTATGGCCATCATCACCATGACCACTGCCGCCCTGTTCTACAATGCACTGCTGGCCATGGCCTTTGACGAGGAGTTTGCCAGAGTACGCGGCATACCGGCGCGGGCGCTCTATCTGGGAATGATCGGGCTGCTGGCCACCGCGATCGTGCTGATGATTCAAATCGTCGGGCTTATTCTGATCATCGCCCTGTTGACCATTTCGCCGTTCATCGTCGAAAAATTCACGCACTCCCTTTCCCGGATGATGGTCGGTTCATGTTTATTGAACGCCATTTTCACAGTGGGCGGACTTCTCCTGGCCCATTGGCTCAACCTTACCGCCGGAGCCTGCATCATCCTGACTGCGGGGAGCGGCTTTTTCGTGGCTTTGATAGTGGAACGGCTGCTGGATCGCAGGTCGGCCACCGGTCCATTCAAAAACGGGAGCGTGGAATAATGTGTCACCACTGCAACTATGCTGAAATGCTCTCCAATGCCGGACTGAGTATTACCGGGCACCGTCTGCGGATATTGGAGGTGGTCGGCAATAATAATAATCCGCTCAGCGCCGCCGACATTTTCGAAACTCTCCGCCGTAGCTGCTCCATCAACCGCGTGACCGTCTACCGTATTCTGGAAACCCTGGTGGGAAAGGGGATTGTGGAACGCCTCAGCGGAGGTGGTCGGGCTTTTTTCTACGGCCTGGCGCCCAACGCCCGCCACCACCCGCATCCTCATTTCTATTGTCGCCAGTGCGGCCGCATGGACTGTCTGCATCCCGGAAGCATTGCTATGGACCTGGCAGCTTTCCGGCGTATTTTCCCGGGCCGTATTCAGCATGTTGAGGTCCGGGTCGATGGAGTATGCCAGGGCTGCCTGCGCGGCGCAAAAAGCGAGCAGGCGGAGTTGAGCGGAGCAGGTGCTGAGTAGCGATCGCGCTCAACGCGAGCGTATCACGCCGACCCGCGGGCACATGTCATTGACCGGACAGTGGGAACAAAAAGGCGACAGTGGACGGCAAATGACCTGCCCGAAGGCCACCAGAAGCTCGTTATAGCGGGTCCAGTGGCGCAGGGGCAGGATACGCCGCAACGCCATCTCGGTCTGCCCCGGGGTACGGGTTTCAACGTAGCCGATGCGGTTGCTGATCCGATGCACGTGGGTATCCACGCAGATCGCCGCCTTACGGAACCCCTCCACCAGCACCAGGTTGGCGGTTTTACGACCTACTCCCGGCAATTTCAAAAGACCTTCGAGTTCATCCGGCACCCTGCCCCCCTGCTCCTCCAGAATTACACGACTGATCTGCATTAAGCGCCGGGCTTTGGTGGGATAGAATCCCACCGGGTAGATCAGCTCAGAAATCCGAGCCTCACCCAGGCTCAGAATCCCTGCAGGGGTGCGAGCCTCGGCGAACAAACGCGCGGCTGCTTTGGCGGTTACCTCATCCTTGGTCCGCAGAGACAAAATGGTGGAGACCAGTATTTCGAAGGGCGTCGCCCCCCGATGCGCAATAAACGTGATGATAGGAGCCTGCCACTGGGCATAAACAGCGGACAAGCGTTCTATGAATCGGTCTATATCAAAGGCTTCCGCTCCATGGGGCATAAGGTTGGTTCCTCACAGTCCAGATAAAACGCTCAGCTCAGGTTCAGGAGAAAGTGCGATCATAATGCGTCCGGAGGAGCCTGTAAACGCCTCTCGCCGGTAACGCTGCACTTTCCTGTCGATATTTACATTGACATTTACATTTACTCTTTTTACATTTACTCCAACACTTGAGGTCAGACGCCATGATAATGCCAGAACTCACTTTCAAGCAGAAGCGCCTGCTCCAGTATCTACAAGATGCCGTCGACCGTCATGGTCGAACCCCCAGCCTGCGCCAAATCGCCGCGGAACTGGAGATCAGCCACGCGGCCGTGGCCCAGATGCTCAAGACCTTGGAGGAAAAAGGTCTGCTGCGGCGAGACGGCCGCTACAGCCGAACCCTCTACCTGCTCAACCAGGTCCGCCAAACGGCCGCTGCCCAGCGCTGGCGCGAAATCCCCGTTATCGGACGGGTGACGGCCGGCCTGCCCTTGTACGCCCAGCCGGAATGGGAGGAGGCCGTGGTGCTTGACGGCTCCGTTTTCAAAGGAGAACATCTGTTCGCCCTGCGCGTAAGGGGCGACTCCATGATCGCGGCCGGCATCCTGGAAAACGACCTGGCGATCTGCGAAGCGCGTCCATACGCCCAAAACGGCGACATCGTGGTGGCCTTGGTGCGCAGCGAAGAGGCCACGATCAAACGCTTTTTCCGGCATTCCGGCCATATTGAACTGCGGCCGGAAAACCCGCGCTACGATGCGATGCGGTACGGTTTCGACGAGATACAGGTACAGGGCAAGGTGATCGGCATCCAGCGCGGACCGGAAGATATACGATGATCCAGGTCAATCCTGTCTACCCCTGCCGCCTCAGGGTCGGTACCAGCGGTTACTCCTATGCCGAATGGAACGGGGCCGGCTTCTATCCGCCCGAAACCCCCGCACGGGAGATGCTGCCCCTGTACGCACGGCAGTTTTCGATCACCGAACTGAACTACACCTGGTATCAGATGCCTCAAGCCGCGGCCATGGTGCGCATGCTGCCCAGGGTGCCGACCGGATTCGATTTTGCCGCCAAGCTGACCCGCACCCTGACCCACGAGATCGATCCGCATGGATGGCGCGCCGATGTAGGGCGCTTCCGCGACGGTGTGGCACCTCTGATCCAGGCCGGCCGGCTTGCGGCAATCCTGATGCAGCTGCCGCCTGACTTCGACCGCAGTCGTACCCATCGCCTCTACCTGGCCCATCTACTGGACGCCCTTCAGGGGCTTCCCCTGGCGATAGAATTCCGCCATCGCTCGTGGGCCCAGGAGCAGGTCTTCCAAGAACTGGAAAGGCGCCGCATTACCCTGGTGACCGTAGATGCGCCTGAGCTGCCGGACCTGTTTCCACCCCTCGCGGTGGTGACCAACCCCGATCTCTTCTACATTCGCTTCCACGGACGCAACACCGGGGGTTGGCGCTCGGGCAACATGCAAAAGCAGTTCGATTACGACTACAGCGCGGCCGAACTGCAGGACTGGAGCGGACGCATCATTCCGGCCCTGGCGGCCCGCTGCCGCGAAGGCGTTGTCTTTTTCAACAACCACGTGCGCGCTCAGGCCCCGCAGAATGCAAAACTGCTGGTAGCCCAGCTGGTCGCCCAGGGACTCTAAATGGCTTCGCAAAGGCCAACACCCATGCACTTCATCTTGCGGTCACTGCGGCGTCCGGGAAGTACGTCTCGTGATGCGAAATTGAGGAGCCTTGACTGACTTTTCAAAGCCATTTTATCCATGTTTTACGATTTTATCAAAACAAGGGGCCGGACTGGACAGCCGATCAAACCATGGATCGCTCCATCATCCATCTTAATGTCGCCGATTTCGCCGTAGCCGTGGAACGCCTGCTGGACCGCCGACTGGTCGGCCGGCCGCTGATCATCGCGCCTGAAGCGGGGCCGCGCGCCACGGTATACGACATGAGCGAAGAGGCGTATCAGGCTGGTGTGCGAAAGGGGATGCCAATGCGCCGGGCAACACGCCTGTGCCGTGATGCGCCCATTCTGCCACCCCACCCGCCCCTTTACGAACAGGCTATGGCCGATCTGCTGCGCCAGGCCCTGCCGTATTCCCCCCTGATCGAACCCGGCGAATGCGACGGTCACCTCTTCGTTGACGTGAGCCGCACCAGTCGCCTGTTCGGCCCGCCGGTGGATGTGGCCTTTCGCCTGCGCCGCGAGACCCGCACCCGACTCGGTCTGGATCCCATATGGACGCTCGCCGCAAACAAACTGGTGGCCAAGGTAGCCTCGCGGCTGGTCAAACCCTTGGGTGAATACATCGTGGCCGCAGGTGACGAGGCGGCCTTGCTGGCGCCTCTGCCGCTGTGGCTCATCCCAGGTTTCGAAGCACCCGACCTGGCACGCCTGCGAGAACTGAACCTCACACGGGTCGACCAACTCCGCGGAATAGGTTCCCACCAGTTGGCACTCCTCTTCGGCCAGCGGGCCGCTTTTCTGGACGCCGTCCTGCACGGCCTGGACAATGCGCCGGTAGCGGCTGCAGGAGCCCAGCCGCCCAAGGTGGTTCTGGACCACACCTTTGGCACCGACACAAATGTGCCGGCCGAAGTCGAAGGCGCCCTCTTCGTCCTGCTGGAGGAAGCCGGCCGGCGTCTGCGGCGCCAGGGCCGGGCGGCGCGGATGGTGTCCATTGCGATCACTTACAGCGACGGCCGGCGTTACATGCGCCAGGTCAAGGTCGATCCCCCTGTGGCCAATGATCTCAATCTTTTTCCTATGGCACACCGCGCATTACACTTGGCCTGGACCCGGCGCGTACGCATACGCCATCTGCGCCTGGCCTGCGAACGCCTGGTCCATCCACCTGTACAGCGGCCGTTGTTCCCGGAAGAAGAGCGTATTCAAACCCGTCACGCCAATCTGATTGCCGCCATGGATCAAATCCGCAAACGTTACGGCGTGGCGGCCGTGCAGACAGGGCGCCGATTGGCGGCAGCGTCATGATCCCGTTGACCGTCCGTTCCCATTACTCGCTGATGTGGGGTACGTCTGGAATTGGTGAGTTGGTCCGAGGGGCGCGTCAAATGGGCTACGATCGACTGGCACTCACCGATACGGACAACCTGTGCGGTTTGTGGTCCTTTGTGAACGCCTGTCGACGCGAGGGCATCACGCCCATTATCGGGGCCGAAATCAGCCAGCCGGACAGCACCCGTCGGGTTGTCTGCCTGGTGGCCGACGCCCCAGGCTATACCCATCTGTGCCGACTGCTGACCCAGCGCCACATGGAACCGGCTTTCGACCTGGCCGCGGCACTGCCCCCACTGGCACAGGGGCTTCGGGTGCTAACCTCACATCCCGAC
Source organism: Desulfobacteraceae bacterium UBA2230 (assembly GCA_002348005.1). The sequence continues at coordinate 5,006 of DDYQ01000238.1, forward strand.
CTGCTGGCTTGTCTTCACAAGCAGCGCGTATCGGTAGGGGCGGCCATGCCCCGTGCGCCGCTGCCGCCCGGTCACCGCCTGCGCCAAACCGCCCGAGCACTGGGAGTGCCGCTCGTGGCCACGCCGGGCAGCTTTTTACTTACATCGGCCGAGCACGCCTTGCATCACCTGCTGCGCGCCATCGACCTGAACACCACCCTGGAGCGCCTGCCCGCCGGCCAGACGGTGACGGCCAATGCCTGGCTGGCCACTCCCCAAGAATACGCTCGGCGCTTTGCCGCCTGCCCTGAGGCCCTGAAAAATGCCGCTGAACTTTCGCAGCGGCTCATATTCCGCGGTCCTGACTTCGGAACGGTCATGCCGCCCTGGAATGGCGCCGATTCGCACGAGGCCGGCACGGCCCTGCGCCACTCCGCTTACGCGGGAGCACGGCGGCGTTACGGCGCGGAACTCGGAGAGGCGGTAGTGGAGCGTCTGGAGCATGAGCTGCGCACCATTATTCATATGGGGTTCGCCCCCTACTTCCTCGTGGTACGGGACATCGTACGGCACAGCCCGCGCACCTGCGGCCGCGGCTCGGGTGCCGCTTCGCTGGTGGCCTATTGCCTGGGAATCACCAATGTCTGCCCGGTCAAACACAACCTCTATTTCGGCCGATTCCTGAACCCCGGCCGCAAGGATCCGCCCGACATCGACGTCGATTTCGCCTGGGACGAACGCGATGCGGTGCTACAGCACGTCTTGCAGGAGCGCGGCGCCCACGCGGCCATGGTCTCCAGCCACATCCTCTTCCAACCGCGCATGGCCGTGCGCGAAACAGCCAAGGTTTTCGGCCTGACGGACTCCGAAATCGGCAAGGTGACCCGTCGGCTGCCCTGGTTTTGGCAACTGGAATCGGCCGATACCGATCTGCTGGCGACCCTGCGGCAATGCGCCGAGACGCGCGCTCTCGATTTCGTACAGCCCTGGCCCGCAATTTTGTCCCTGGCGCAGCAGTTGATCGGTATCCCGCGATATCTCTCAGTCCATCCGGGCGGCGTGGTGATCACGCCCCAGCCTATTCACGACTATGTACCGGTGCAGCGTGCCCCCAAGGGTGTGCCCATCATGCAGTGGGAGAAGGAGGCGGTGGAAACGGCCGGCTTGGTCAAAATCGACCTTCTGGGCAACCGCAGCCTGGGCGTGATCCGCGATGCCATCGACAATCTGCGCGCCAACGGGTCGGAACTTGATGAGATGCGCTGGGATCCCGAAGAGGACCCGGCCACCCAAGAATCCCTGGCCCAGGGCCGCACGATGGGCTGCTTTTACATCGAAAGCCCGGCCACGCGGCTCTTGCAGCAGAAAGCAGGCATGGGGGATTTTGAGCATCTGGTGATCCACTCCAGCATCATCCGACCGGCAGCCAACGACTTTATCCAGGAATATATCCGCCGTTTGCACGGCGGCGCATGGGAACCCCTGCATCCCCTGTTGAACGATGTGCTCGCCGAGACGTTCGGCATCATGGTCTACCAGGAGGATGTCTCCCGGACCGCCATGGCCCTGGCCGGCTTCGATGACGCCTCAGCCGACGCCCTGCGTAAAATTATGTCCAAAAAGGATCGCGAACACCAGCTTCAGGATTATTACCAGCGTTTCGCGGCCGGCGCCCGGCAGCGGGGTATCCGCTCCGAGCAAATCACGGCGATCTGGGAGATGATGCTGAGCTTTTCGGGCTATTCTTTCTGCAAGCCACACAGCGCTTCATACGCGCGGGTATCGTTCCAGGCCGCCTTTCTCAAGGTGCACTTTCCGGCCGAATTCATGGCTGCCGTAATCAGCAATCAGGGCGGCTTTTACTCTACCTTCGCCTATGTCTCCGAAGCCTTCAGACTGGGGCTGACCCTGGATGGTCCGGATGTCAACTGCAGCGCTGTCCGCTGGTACGGCCGGAAGCACCGCCTGCGTGTGGGGCTGATGGCCGTCAAGGGGCTTCGCGCCTATACGGCTCGCTGCATTACCGAACAGGCGCCATTCCATAGCGTTCTCGACTTTTTAGAACGTGTGCGGCCGGATGAAGGTGAGGCCCGTGCGCTGATCCTGTGCGGCGCTCTGGATCACTTAAGCCCGCTGCTGTCACGGGCCCAGTTGCTGTGGCAGGTATCCCGCTTTCAAACCCGAAGGCGGTCAACGCGCGCCCTGTCGTTGTTCGACGATCCAGTGGTAGAGGCTCCCCCTAGACTTCCGCCCGACCACCCGACGGAACGGTTGCGGCGAGAATTCCGTATCCTGGGGTTTCTGTGCGACCGCCACCCAATGACGCTTTTCGCCGACGCCGTGCGCGCGGCTCGGGCAGTCAAGGCCCGCGACATCGCCCGCCATCTGGGAGCAAGGATCTCCTTCGCCGGTTGGCTGATCACCGGAAAGGTGGTGCATACCAAAAACGGTGCCCCCATGGAGTTTCTGACCTTCGAAGACGAAACGGGCATAGTGGAAACCACCTTTTTCCCCGCAACCTACGAGCGGTTCTGCCATCTCATCGACCACGGCCGCCCCTACCTGCTGAGGGGCCGGGTGGAAGAGAACTGGGGGGCCGTAACCCTGACCGTCAGCCAGGCCCGGCCGCTTTCATAACGGCGCAGCGTTCTCTTCGGGAAACAGACATCCTGCCAAAGCAATTTTCCTCTCGCTGTATCTCAACACCCGGACCCACTGAATGCCGTATATACACGACAAGGCATGTTTCATTTTACCGGCAACGGCATATTTTTTGATTCCAGTCGGAAGTGGGGTATCCTCTCACCGTTCCAATGCCCTGTTAGATCTTATTTTTGCTCCCCTCCGCTGTATACTCAGAAACTCCAAAAACACTAAAGTTTTAGCTTTTATCGCTGATAAAACAGGATGAGTGAAACCGGAATGACCCCTGGATGCGAACAGGTGCCGGCGCTCCTCACAAACGCATGGCCATGGCTTCAGCTTTACCGACGGGCTGGTGATGAGGAAGTAAATCTTCAATAAGGCAAAAAGATCTGCGCCCAAGGAGTATGCAATGCCGATTCAGAATGACGAAACCCTGCAGATGTATCTGGAGGAATCCTTCGAACATCTTGCCGATATTGAAAACGATCTTTTGACCATTGAATCCGATGGCGCCGCCATAGACGAAGATCTGGTCAACAAGGTCTATCGAGCGGCTCATTCGGTTAAAGGTGGAGCGGGTTTCATGGGGCTGACCAATATAAAAAACCTGACCCATGAAATGGAAAACATTCTGGGCAAAATCCGCGGCCGGGAAATCACCCCCGAACCGGGTATCATCAATCTGCTGCTGAGGGCTTCCGACACTCTGAAGGCGTTGCTGCATGATGTGATTAACAGCAATGATGTGAATATCAGCCACCATATTGAAGCGCTGCAATCGATCCAGAAGTCGTTTTGCGGTTCACCGCTGCCGTCTGCAACATGGAGCCTGCCTGGCGAAGCGGCTGAAAAGTCGATCATTGCGAATACTTCTGTTGCAGTTGAGAGCAATACAATTCCAGATCCGGATAATGGTCTGAGCCTGGGCTTTACACCAACGGAAAGGGTGCTGGTCATTGATCCTAATTTGCTCCTGCCCCTGTTCGACCAGGAAAAGTGTCTTTATCTGGTAAAAATGCGCACTGAGGAAGACATCATCGGGCGCCGCAAAACCCTTCGCGGCGTCCTGAATGAAATTGAACAGGCAGGCGTTATCGTGGCATCCAACTTTGTGATTGCCCCTTCAGGGCAATTGGAAGAAAACTGGAGACCGACAGGCAATGATCTGGTATTTGTGTTCGCAACGATTTTGAAGCCTTCGGATATCAATGTGCTATTTGAAATTGAGTTCCATCAGATTTTGGAAATTCGATCGGACCTGCGACTCTACGACCTGAACGGCGGTCCGACTTGCAACATGACGGCTGCAAAATCCCCTTCCTCTGTGGCACCTGCCTCACGCCATAAAAGAAAATCCTCAGCCATCAGCAAAAAAAAAGGAACTGCGGTCCAGACAAGATCCCGAGGACCGAAAACGGCTGTTACGGCTGAGACATCTGCCTCAAAAGCGCCGTTCGCCAGTCAGACTGCGACCGCTGATGCGTCAAGCGAATTCGGGTTTGCGGCCAGTCAAACCAAAATGGGACAGGAGACCAGCCTGCGCGTGCACGTCAGTCTCCTGGATCAGTTGATGACATTGGCAGGCGAACTGGTGCTCAGCCGAAATCAATTGCTGCAATCGATGGCCCGGCGTGATCAGCGTGCGACGGAAATCGCAGGTCAAAGAATCGATTTGATCACTTCCGAACTTCAGGAAGCTATTATGCGGACCCGTATGCAGTCGATCGGCAATGTCTTCAATAAATTCCCACGGGTGGTACGTGACCTTGCCCGCGAACTGGACAAGAAAATTGAATTGATTCTGGAAGGCACCGACGTGGAGCTTGACAAGACCATCATAGAAGCGATCGCTGACCCCCTGATCCACCTGGTACGAAATGCCGTCGGCCATGGAATTGAAAAACCTGAAGTGCGCCAGAAACTGGGAAAGCATCCCGCAGGCCATGTCTTTCTCAAGGCCTACCACGAAGCCGGCCAGGTCAACATAGAGATCACGGATGACGGTTGCGGACTGAATGGTCAACGACTGACACTCAAAGCCGTGGAGAAGGGCTTGATCACGGAAGAACAAGCAAAAATCATGTCAATCCGGGATAAAAATCACCTCATCTTTCTTCCGGGCTTTACTACCGCCGATAATGTGACCGACGTGAGCGGTCGCGGAATGGGGATGGATGTCGTCAAAACCAATCTGGATAAATTGGGGGGCATAATCGACATCGACTCGGAGACCGGCAAGGGAACCACCTTTCGAATCAAACTGCCATTGACCCTGGCGATCATTCCCTGTCAGATTGTCCTGTCCGGCAGCGAACGCTACGCCATCCCACAAGTCAACCTCGAAGAGTTGCTCCGCATCCCGGCGGCGCAAATCCGTGAACGGATCGAACGCGTGGGAGATGCTGATGTGGTGCGCCTGCGGGGTAACCTGCTGCCGCTGATCCGGCTATCTGAAGTGCTCGGTTCCGACGCACATTTTCGGGATCCGGGATCGGGGGTGACTAAGATCAGCCGGCGTAAACACATTGCCGATCGCCGCGCCAGAAAAAGCCCCTTGGCCACCGCACAGGAGCAGGTGCCTGATTCCAATGTTTCCCAAACGCTTCAAGAAACGGAGCGCAATCCAGAAGATCGGCGATATCATTCCTCCAGCGCACTGAATATCGTCGTAGTCTCAACCGGTACCATGAAATACGGCCTGGTGGTGGATGAACTGCACGACTCGGAAGAAATCGTGGTCAAGCCCTTGGGGCGTAATTTAAAAAAATGCAAAGGGTATGCCGGCGCAACCATCATGGGCGATGGACGGGTGGCGCTGATCCTGGATGTTTCCGACCTGGCCGACATTGCCGGACTGGTGTCAATTGAAGGGACCGCTCGTGCCGCCGAAGTGGCGGATGATGAGCGCGAAACCATGCGCAACAGCCGTGACAAGCAATCACTGCTGATCTTCCGCAGTTCAGAGCAGGAACAGTTCGCCGCTCCCTTGAATCTTGTTGAGCGCATCGAAAAAATCAAGCGCGCTGCTATCGAGGAGGTCGGAGGCAAACGGGTGGTCAATTACCGAGGCGGCAGCCTGCCGTTATTCAGTATTGATGAAGCCGCGAACGTCAAACCGCTGGCAGATGGCGAAAACCTGCTGGTGATCGTATTCAATGTGGCCGCCCGGGAAGTAGGACTGCTGGCTGTAGGACCGGTGGATGCTGTTGAAATCAACGTTCAGATTGACGGCCAGACATTGCGCCAGGCCGGCATTATGGGATCTGCCATCATTAACGAACATACAACCTTGTTGGTGGATATTCACGATATAATCCGAACACTCAATCCGCAATGGTTTCAAAATCAGGAACTATCCTCCAACAACGGGACCACTTCAGCCACCATCTTGTTCGCCGAAGATTCTGCATTTTTTCGCAATCAGGTCAAAGGATCAATGGAAAGGGAAGGCTTTAACGTCCTGGAAGCCGAAGACGGTGTTGTTGCCTGGGATTTGTTGCAGGAAAATTCGGATTGTATCCGCCTGGTGGTCACCGATATCGAGATGCCGAACATGGATGGATTCATGCTGACCAAAAAAATCAAGGAAAGTCCCATCTTTTGCCATCTGCCGGTGATCGCCCTGACCACTCTGGCGGGCGAGGAAGATATTTCACGGGGCAAATTATTTGGCATCGATGATTATCAAATCAAACTGGACCGCGAAAAGCTCATTCAGAGCATACGCAGTTTCCTGAAGGCGGCTTGACCGCCGGTGATCCTATGGAAAGGATGCAGAATGAACATGACAACGGAATCTCACCCGCGAAAGGGATCGCTGGAACTGGCCACATTTTACGTCGGCGAAGCCTTATGCGGCCTGGACATTCTGAAAGTTCAGGAAATTAATAAGCTTATGAACATAACCAAGGTGCCTCACGCGCCTGATTATGTAACGGGTATCCTGAACCTGCGCGGACAGATCGTCACCGTAATCGATTTAGGTAAAAAGATAGGTCTTACGGATGTAGGATGGACTGAAAGCGCACGCAATATCATCGTCAATTCCGCCGATGAACATATCGGCCTTCTGGTCTCAAGCATCAGTGATGTGGTGACGGCCGAATGGGAAAAAGTCGAAAACCCGCCAGCCAATATTGGCGGCATGCAGGGTGACTTTTTCAAAGGGGTCTTCAAAACGAAAGACCTCCTGATCGGCATTTTGGATGTCGATCGAATTCAGGCCGAAGACAATTGATCTCTCATATTTTATCCTCTTCCATGGGCGATTAATCCGGAGATCGAGAATCTATGAAGGCAGTCCAGAGACTCAAAATACTTGTGGTGGACGATACGGTAGTCTACCGTAAAATTGTGAGCGATGCTCTAAACGAACTGCCGGATGTCGATGTGGTGGGAACCGCGCATAATGGGAAGGCGGCGCTTTTCAAGGTCCGGACCCTTAAACCCGACTTGCTGACCCTGGACATCGAGATGCCGGAAATGAATGGCTTGGAGGTTCTTCAGCATCTCTCAGAAGAAGCGCCTGAAGTGGGCGCCATCATGCTGAGCACCTTGACCCAGGAGGGCGGAAGGATGACCCT
>DDYQ01000252.1 GCA_002348005.1 Desulfobacteraceae bacterium UBA2230
TTGCCGCTGCGGCAGCCGCCGGTGATGAATATGGTGGGGTACATTCGTCCATCCGTCTGGCCGGGGGGTGAAGATGCCTGGCTGTGCCGGTACCCGTGTAAAACATAAAGGGCCCTGGATTCAGTTGAATCTTACAGGGCCCGTAACTGTGCGATGGTAGGCGGTAGAGGATTTGAACCTCCGACTTCNNCACTCTCCCACTGAGTTAACCGCCCATGTGCCGCGCAGGAGCGCACTTAAATCGTCCGCTTCATATAGGTGCAGCCCCACGGCAAGTCAAGCCTTTTTTGGGCTATAGCCGCGGATCCGGCTCCTGGGATTGATCATCTTCAATCGATAACGAATCCGATGCGTTGGCACCGGGTTCGGCTTCCGGATCTTCCGCCAGAGCCTTCGGGGCATCGGCTTCGGGAGGTTCCACCCCTGCAGCTTCTTCACAGTCCCGGGGTTCTGTCTGCGCGGGCGGTTCCGGGTCCGTTCCATCTTCCGTCGCATTTGCCGGGGGAGCCGCTTCTTCGGCCGCTGATCGGTTCGGCGCGCCGGCGTAGGCATTGCCTAATTCCTGGATCTCCCTGGGACTGGGTAGATCCTTCAGATCCCTGAGATCGAACAACTCCAAAAACGTGCGCGTGGTGGCATAAATCAGAGGACGGCCAGGAATTTCGCGGCGCCCAAGGACGCGGATCAATTTGCGTTCCATCAGTTGGCGCAGAACCCCTCCGCAATCGACGCCCCGAATATGTTCGATGTCGGCCCGTATGATGGGTTGCCGGTATGCGATGAGCGCCAGCGTCTCCAGAGCCGCTTTGCTCAGGCGTTGCGGTGAGGGTTGCAGCAAACGTTTGATCCACTCGTTATATTCCGGCCGCGAGCGCAATTGCCAACCGCCCGCCACCTCGAACAGACCGAAACCGCCGCCCCGCTGATTGTATTCTTCCTGAAGGCACCCCAATGCCGCCCGGATCTCGCGGGTGTCGACCGTTTCCAGAATACTTTTCAACTTATCCGCAGTGAGTGGTTCGTCGGCGGCAAACAGGAGACTCTCGATGATACTGTGCAGTTCAGGCATGGCGGTTGGCTACTGATAGAATAGACGGATAATGCCGCTTTGGCTGCTTTGGACCACACGCACCAGGTTCAGTTTCATCAATTCCAACAATGCCAGAAAGGTGACGATCAGAAAACGCTTTTCCGGAAGACCCTCGAAAAGTTCGTAAAAGGTAATGGAACCCTGTTGTTCGATTACGGCAATGATCGCATTCATGCGGTCCTGGACCGAGATGCGCTCGGTGGCCAGGTCGACCGTGTGGTCCTTGGCGATTTTCTGAAGAATTTTCTGAAAAGCATCGATCAGTTCGAACAGGCCTACCTGGATAGTGTCCTGCTCCGGCGGAAGGTACTCTTTGGTGTTGGGGCGCCGTGCAAAAATTTTGTCGCCCAGCAGATTGCGTTCGGCCAATGCCTCGGCCGCCGATTTGATCTGCAGGTACTCGGCCAGGGGGCGGATGATTTCGAGCCTCGGATCCTCGGTGTCCTCCTCGTCGCCATGCGACGGCAACAGCATCCGTGACTTGATCTGCGCCAGGGTGGAGGCCATTAACAGAAACTCGCCCACATTATCGATGTTCAGAAGCTGCATCCATTCAATATAGGTCAGGTACTGTTCGGTGATCAATCCGATGGGAATATCGTAGACATCCACCTCGTTTTTTTTGATTAAATGGATCAGCAGGTCCATGGGGCCTTCGAAAACATTTTCGAGAAAGACCTTGTATTCCGCTGCTGGGGTATCGATGTCCATGAAAGATCAACCTGCGCGATCAAAAAATATTGATGGCCGCCCGCACCTGTTGCATGGTCTGCCGCGCGACTTCGCGGGCTTTGCGGCTTCCCGTTTCCATGATTTCCTGCACCAGGCCGGGATTGGCTTCGTAGTGCCGCCGCGTCTCCAGCATCGGCGCCATGGCCGCGACCAGGTTCTCGGCCATGGCCTTCTTGCATTCGACACAGCCGATCTGGGCCGCCCGGCAATGGACATTGATGTCCTGGGTGGCCTGCGGGTCGGTATACAGCTTATGAAATTCGAACACGTTGCAGATGTCCGGATTGCCGGGGTCACTGCGGCGTGCACGTTGCGGGTCGGTGATCATCTGCATTACTTTCGATCGGACCTGATCGGGGCCGTCGGACAAAAATATGGCGTTGTCATAACTTTTGCTCATTTTGCGGCGGTCCAGACCCAGAATTTTCGGTGTTTGGGTCAAGATCGACTCTGGTTCGGGAAAGACATCACCATATAAAAAATTGAAGCGCCGGGCGATTTCCCGGGTAATCTCGACATGAGGCACCTGGTCGACACCTACTGGTACCCCGTTGGCCTTGTAGATGATGATATCGGCAGCCTGCAAAACCGGATACCCCAGGAAACCGAAGGTCGACAAATCCTTGTTCTGGATCTGGACGATCTGGTCCTTGTACGTCGGGTTGCGTTCCAGCCACGGCACCGGTGTGATCATCGAGAGGATTAAAAACAATTCAGCATGCTCAGGCACTTTGGACTGGACGAACAGGGTGCTTTTTTCAGGCGAGAGCCCGGCGCTCAACCAGTCAATGACGATCTGACGCACATAATCGGCCATATTTTTCGGATTTTCATAATCACTGGTCAGGGCGTGCCAGTCGGCCACAAAGAAGAAGCATTCATACTGGTCCTGCATTTCCACCCAGTTTTTCAAGGCACCGAGATAATTACCCAGGTGAAGGGGCCCCGTCGGCCGCATCCCGCTCAAAACACGTTTTTTTCCGGTCATGGATCACTCCTTGTCAGGCGCACGGCACCCCAGAATGGTGATGGCGTCGATTTTGAACACGCTAATCTATCGGCTTGAATCCGTTGAATCAAGAGCTTTGTTGGGGAATACCGGTCGCGAGCCACTCCCGTACCATGCGCATTTCGTCCTCACGGGTCTCAACCTTACCGTTGAGTTTGGCTTCACGGACTTTTTCGAGGATTTCGCGGAAAAGAGGACCGGGTTTAAGACCCAGAGCCTTGAGATCCTCGCCGCCGATGGCGGTCTGGATGGTGCGCAGCTGAGTGTAATATCTGGATATGGCCTTTTTCACGGCCTTGCGCTGGGTGATGGCCATCATGTAAAGAATCAGTTCGGTGCGGAATCCATGCAGGCGGTGGTACAATTTTGCCGCGGTTTGCGGCAGATGATGTTCCAGCTGAAAAAGACGGTCCTGGGCTTGAATGCGGTCCAAGCATAATAAATGCGTGTGACGGGGCGCAAGCTCGAGACGCTGACAGATTTCGAGCGAAGTCGGGAGATCGAAGCCCCGAATCAGCACCATGAAATAGACCGCCCAGCGCAGATAGTTTTCCTCGATGAAGAGCAGATCGTGCCAGGCCAGTGTGCTGCTGACGGCATTGAGTTGCTCAATTAGTTCATCCTTCGGTTCGATAGAGGGATGAATCACCCCCAGCAGGCTGTAATCGTGCATACGGGCAATTGCAGGGGCCGGGTTTTGCTCTTCGAGAATCAGGCGGATTTCGGTAAAGACCCGCCGGCCGCTGAGACGTTTGAAAAAGTCCATCCGGACGGCATTATGAATTAGGTTCGAGGTCAACTTGCCGATGGAAAAACCGAACCGCTGCTCAAAACGGATCGCCCGAAAGGCCCGCGTCGGATCTTCCACAAAACTTAAATTGTGCAGCACGCGGATCACTTTGTCCTTCAGGTCCTTCTGGGCGGTGAAGAAGTCGATCAACTGGCCGAATTTGTCCGGATTGAGATGAATCGCAAGGGTATTGATGGTGAAGTCACGTCGGAAAAGGTCCAGCTTGATCGAACTCATCTCCACATCGGGCAACGCGGCCGGAGACCGGTAATATTCAAGTCTGGCCGTGGCGATATCGATCTTGAAGCCATCCGGGTAGATCACCACGGCCGTGCCGAACTTCTTGTGCGTGTGGATGCGGGCATTGGACTCGACGGCCAACGCCTTGGCGAAGGCGATCCCGTCGCCTTCGACTACGATATCCAGATCTTCATTGGGGCGGTAGAGGAACAAGTCCCTGACAAAGCCCCCCACCACATAAGCCTCAAAAGCCAGTTGCGAGGCAATTCGGCCGGCCTGGCGCAGCGTTTGAAGGATTCGGTCCTCTAATCGCTCCTGCATAAAATGCGTGATACTGCGGGTGCGGGCATGCATCGGACTTTTAAAAGGATCGGCTGTGTTGCTTGCCGCCAGACGGGATTGCTGCACCAGGATATTGAGCAGATCGGTGCGGGTGATCACGCCCTGGATAGCGGTGTCGTCGACCACCGGAAGTATGCGTTGCTTGTTGGTGATGATTTTTTCCTGCACTTCCGGCAATTCCGCCTCCGGAGAGACCTGCTCCACTTCGGTATTCATGTAGTCTTTGACAGGGGTCTGGCCGAGTTCATGAAAAATGACTTTCTCGATCACCTGACGGGTAATGTAGCCCGTCAGGCGGTGGGGCGAATCAGCATTCACCACCAGCAAGGCATTGATGTTGTAGCGCGTCAGCAGGGCATTGGCGTCGGCGCAGCTGACATCGGTTTTGACCGTTATGGCCGGTGAAGTCATCAGGTGGCGGGCCTGCCGCCGGGTTCTGATTTGGCGGTGCAGCTCTCGGAAAAGCGATTGTTCGACCTGGGCCAGGGTTTCACCTTTGATCACGGCCGATGCGGCAGAGGGGTGACCGCCGCCGCCGAGTGTCCCCAGAATGTCGCCCGTATCCACATCATCGGTCCGGCTGCGTGCCACGATGTAAACTTTATTCTCCATCATGGCCAGGGCAAACAGGGCGTCGATCTCCTCCATTTTGACCATCTTGTGAACAAGAAAGGCGAAATCCGGCAGATAGTGATCGTAGGCGACCCGCGTGACCACCACCTCGACGCCATTGATAATGTGGCGGGTGGTGGCCTGAATCATGTCGTTCAGGTAACCGATCTGTTCGGGGCTGATTTCGCGGGCGATCAGGCTTGAAATGATGTTGATGTTGGCCCCGCGTGATACCAGAAAGGCGGCGGCATCCAGATCCTCGGCCGTCGTGGAGTTGAAGGTAAACGATCCCGTATCCTCATAGATGCCCAGGCACATGATAGTGGCTTCCTCGGCGGTCAGGGTCAGGGAGCGTTGTCGGATGATGTCCGTCAAAATAGTGACCGTGGCACCAGTCAGGCGGTGTACATCATGCTGGCCTCGGATGTCGTCCGCTTTCACGGGGTGGTGGTCGTAAGTATGAATTTCCAGATCCTGGTTCTCGAGAATGGCCGCCAGTTTGCCGATGCGGTCGCTGCGGCAGGTATCGACAAGGATCAGGCGCTTCACCTCCGGCATGCGGATATCTTTTATCTCCGTTAAATTGAACAGGTAAACCATCGACTGAATGAAAAAGTTGCGCAGGTTCTTTTCCTGGGAACCCGGGAAAACCACTTTGGCGCCGGGGTACAGTTTTTGAGCGGCGAGCAGGGATCCCAGGGCATCGAAATCGGCGTTGATATGCGTGGTGATAACGGTGAGTTTATCCGAAGCGTGGGCCTGCATCGATTCCAGCTTGCGCTGCGCAGTTGTGGGATTGTAGGGCGGTCTGGTCATCGCCTGAAAATAGTCACACATCCTTTTATTTGGCAAGGAGAACCGCTGGATTAGGTTCTCAAGATTTCGGTAGAACGACCGAAAATAGAAATGAGTTGCATGGGATGGACTTTGCTTTTTTGCTTACGACCGGAAGTCTGCCAAACGGCAAATGAATAATTCTATTGTTGCATCAGGGGCTTTATGCTACCCCATAGCGGATCGACTGCTGGACAAACGCGCTTCGCCGACCACCTGACACGTTTGGTTTGTAGTCATCGGGCCTGCATTGGACTGCAACAGCTTTGAGGGGGAAAAATGGCGGTCTATCTTTGGGAAGGAAAGAACCGAAACAACCAGGTGCAGAAAGGGGAGCTCGAAGCGGCCGGTGTAGATACCGTCCGGGCCCACCTGAACCGCATGCGGATCGTGCCTTCCAAAATTAAGAAGAAGCCCAAAGATCTGTTCGAGAATGTCTCTTTCCTCAAGCCCAAGGTCAAACAGAAAGACATCATCATTTTCGCCCGGCAATTTTCGACCATGATCGATGCTGGGCTGCCGATCATTCAATGCCTCGATATTCTCCAGGCTCAACAGGAAAACCCAACCTTCAAGAAGATGCTCAAGGAGATCAAGGATTCGGTGGAAAGCGGCTCGACGCTGGCCGAGGCGCTGAAACGCTATCCCAAACATTTCGACAATTTGTTCGTGAACATGATCTCGGCGGGTGAAGCCGGCGGTATTCTGGATGTGATCCTCAAGCGTTTGTCAGGCTATATGGAAAAAGCCGCCCGGCTCAAACGCAAGGTAAAAGGTGCTATGGTCTATCCGGCCATCACCATATCGGTCGCCGTGATCGTGGTGGCGGTGATCCTGGTGTTTGTGATTCCCGTCTTCCAGGAATTGTTTGCCGATTTTGGCAGTCAATTGCCTGGTCCCACTCTTATCGTGATTGGGATCAGCGACTTTGTAAAATCCAAGATACACTATATGTTCGGCGCCCTCATTCTTTTTGTGATTGCGTTGAGACAATATTATAAAACCGAAAAAGGCAAGCTCACCGTCGATGCTCTGCTTCTCAAACTGCCGGTTTTCGGAATGCTGCTTCGCAAGGTGGCGGTCGCCAAATTCACCCGCACCATGGGAACCATGCTCGCCAGCGGGGTGGCCATATTGGAGGCTTTGGACATCGTGGCCAAGACCGCTGGCAACCGGATCATCGAAAATGCGATTTATTCTGTCCGCTCCGGCATCGCCGAAGGTCGCACGATGGCCGATCCTCTTTCGACCAGCGGCGTATTTCCCACCATGGTGTGCCAGATGATTGCGGTGGGCGAATCCACCGGCGCATTGGATGCCATGCTGGAGAAAATAGCCGATTTCTATGACGAGGAGGTGGATCAGGCGGTCGAAAATCTTACAGCCATGATCGAACCGATGATGATCGTTTTCCTGGGAGTTGTTATTGGCGGATTGATCGTGGCCATGTATCTGCCGATCTTTAAGATGGCCGGCGCTGTTGGCGCATGATGCGGGTCACAGGATCAGAATCTCAATCCACTAAACTAAGCTGAACGGGTGTGCGCGATTTACTAAACGTCCAGGTTTGCCCCCGGGCCGGGTATGACCCCCAGCCGTCATCAAAATGGTTTATTCCCGCCCGGATTGTGTTGCTTCTTTTGCTCCTGAGTTTAACCGCCTACACCCATTCGCACCAAAGGGGAGATGCGGCCACATTCAGGCTGATCATCATTTACTACCTTATCCTGACGATCGCCTTCTTATCCTTTTTTCCGGCTTTTTTTAAAGCGCGTTTCAGATTCCCGTTCACCAACTTCCAACTGAGCCTGGATACCCTCATTGTATCGCTGATTGTTTTGATCACCGGAGGATCTTCCAGTTTTTTCTCCTTCCTGTATTTGCTGGTCATCATCTATGCCAGCATGGTCCTGTATATGTTCGGAGGCCTGCTGATTGCGGCGCTGAGCAGTATCCAGTACGCGGTGCTGGTGGTTCTGGAGTATCAAGGCGTCCTGCTGCCGATTACTGCCAGCAACGAAATGACCATGGTTCCTCATGGATGGGTGCAGGTGTGCTATAAAATCCTGATTACCACCGCGGCCTGCTGTGCGGTGGCGTTCTTGAGCGGTCTGTTGACCGAACAGAATCGCAGGTCGCAGCAAGAGCTGAAGGATTTGAGCGCGCATGTCAAGCGTGTGGAGAAGATGGCCTATATGGGCGAAATGGCTGCGGGGTTGGCCCATGAAATCAAAAACCCGCTGGCGTCGCTCGTGGGATCTATTCAGATGCTCAAGGATGAATTCCACTATGATCCCGATCACGAGCGATTGATGGAGATCATCTTGCGCGAAACGGATCGGTTGAGCACTCTGGTGAACGATTTTCTGTTCTTCGCCCGCCCACCGGCCGGCAAGCCGATGAAGCTCAATTTGAAAGAAGCGGTGGAAGAGATCATCGCCTTGTTCGAGCAGGATGCAAACCACTGTAAGCACTTCACCCTGGTCAAAAAGTTGTTAAATCACTCCTGGGTGGTGATGGATCCGATGCATCTGCGCCAGGTGATGTGGAATCTGCTGTTGAATGCGGCCGAAGCAGTTGGAGATGACGGTGTGATCGAGATCGAGACCCTCAGAATGAGAAACAATGAGATCGGCATACAGATCAAGGACAACGGGTGCGGCATGCCTTCGGAAGTGGCGCAATCGATGTTCGACCCGTTCTATACCACCAAACCGGAGGGAACCGGGTTGGGGCTTTCCATTGTTCACCGCATCCTGGAGGCCTACGGCAGCCGCCTGGACGTGAAGACCCGCGAACAAGCCGGAACGACCATCATGTACACGCTGAAGCAGACCAATCCGCCCGGTTGATGTAATCCCCTCGTCATTCACAGCGCCGACGCCATCCAGTTCGCTCATGAACCTACGAACCTTCTTCCATTGATGGTGTCGTCATTCTCAGGGGACTGTGCGTTCCGTGCTACCGGCGAAGACCGCAGCAGACGTATAAAAAAAGATAGGTGCGTGTGACTTATCCCGTACTTTCTCCCCGCCATCGTGTCAAACCCTCTGACCGATTGTCGTAGCTATGCGGAATTAATAAGGATTAAACGAGCGCCCTTGGGGAAGGAAGTGGTACTTATCTTGCTTCTTTTCTTTCCGGATCATGCGTCGAAGTTCTCTTGCAGCTCGTAAAGGCAAATCACCCGAAAGGATGAGACGCAAAGCCGCTGGCCTAAGTCCGTAAAGGATAGGGCAGCAGGGTTGCCGGGCGGCACGACATTGCCAGTTGCGTCGTTCGCGCGGCCTTCAAATCTGGAGACGTCATGAGAAAGCACCTCTTCCACTATTTCAGAATTGTTATTCCCATCGTTTGTCTTCTGATCGTCTGGCCGCTTGTTGCAGCAGCGGGTCAGGTCACGCTGCAGTGGGATGCCGTCAGTCCTGCCCCGGAAGGGTATCGACTTTTCCAGCGCTACACCGGTCGCGGTTACGATTTCACCAGCCCCCTGTGGTCGGGTGCGGACACCCGTTGTACCATTACCGTCAATACGGATCAGACCTACTATTTTGTTGTCCGGGCATATGTCGGGGCAAATGAAAGCGCTAACAGCAACGAAGTTTTGCTGGCGGCCAGCACTTCGCCGCCGCCGGTCGGCGACCGTGACGGCGATTCGGTCCCGGATGCGGTTGATGCATTTCCCGATGATCCGGCGGAATGGATCGACACTGACAAAGACGGAATCGGCAACACGGCCGATCAGGACGACGATGGTGATGGCATGCCGGACGATTGGGAGCTCGAATACGGGCTTGATCCCCTGGTCGATGATGGAGACCTGGACCTGGATGGCGACGGAATCTCCAATTACGATGAATATCGATTGGGCAGCGATCCTTCAGAGTTTCCAGGGAATTCGGCACCTGAGCGACCGGTTTTGGACCAGCCGGAAGCAGGTGCCGTGGTGAATCTCAACCCCGAGCTCGTTCCGGGAATTTTCATGGATGCGGATGGCGACGAACATGCCCGGACGCGCTACCAGATTGCGACCACGATCGATTTCAAAGACCTGGTGCTGGATTATACCAGCGCCGCGCATTTGAATCGGTTGAAAGTGATGGATCTCATCCTCGATCCGGATACGACCTACTTCTGGCGTGCGCGATTCATCGATGAACATCATGGTGTTTCGGAGTGGTCCATCCCATTCAGCTTCACCACCGTCGACGCCATTTCCGCCGGCGATGCCAATGGCAATGGCCTTTTGGATGAACAGGAGATCGACTCTTATGTGGACCTGGATCGGGACGGTCGGGACGACACGGCCCAGGAAGAAATGCTTTGCCTTCAAGTTCCGGATGGCATCAATCCTAAAATCGCGCTCAAGCGAAGCAGCGAGCGGGTGCGGATCGTGGCGGCCAAAGGTTACGGCAGGCGAAGCACCGGTCTGGGGCCGAACCTGCCCGCCACCATGACCGGTTTGATCAGCTTCAAGCTTTGTCTGGATGGAGAAGTCGCTGCAACGGCTGTTGAAATCTACTTCGCCGAACCGGCACCAGATGACGCCAAATGGTATAAATACGATAATGAAGCGGGGTGGAGCGTTTATCCCGATGCCTTCTTCAGTTCGGACCGGCGCTCCATAACGCTGCTGTTGGAGGATGGCGGCTCAGGCGACCAGGATGGGGTCAGAAACGGCGTCATTGTCGATCCTTCCGGCTTGGGGTTCAGCAGCAGCCAGGGGGCTAATGGCGGTTCTTCGGGCAGCAGCGGTCGGGCGGGTTGTTTTATCGTATCGGCCCGCGCGGCCGAACATGCCGGTGAGCGCGCGGCTGCCGCGGGTATCTTCATGATGTTTGCCCTGCTGTTCGCAGCGGCTATCTGCCGATGCTTCCAGAAGCGGCCTTGAGCCGTATGGCGTGAGAGCCGGTACGGTCCGGTGCCTGCCGCGTTGCAGGCCGCTATGACCATGACGCTCGACAGGCGAAGTTTTTCATGCCTCGAAATGATATCCGAAGCAGCAATCGGCTTCCGCCGTGATGCGGTTCAATTCGGTTTCCAGCGTCTGCATGCAGGTTTGCAGTGTTTCGGCGCCGACGTTGTCCGGCACGTAAACCGGCCGGCCATAAATCACCCTGCAGGGGGTCGCCGGGGACGGCAGGATGAAGCGATCCCAGCTGTTAAAAACCTTGCGCCGTTTGGCGCTGTAAGTAATCGGGATTATGGGACAGCCGGTTTTCTGGGCCAGCAGGATGACCCCGGGTTGCACCCGGTGACGGGGGCCCTGAGGCCCGTCGGGGACCACGACCCCCGGCCGCGATTCGGACTGCATCATTTCGACCTGCCGGACAAGTGCTCTCATTCCACCCTTACGCGTTGAGCCGCGCACCGTAATCTGCCCCTGGCGTTGGAGGATCTGGGCGATGATCTCACCATCCGCCGAATTGCTGACCATGATGGCTGCGCCGAGCTGTTTGTACAGATAGCTGAGCAGCAGAATGCGCGAATGCCAGAAGGCATAGATGCATTTCCGGGATGCTTCCAGCGCTGCGATCGCTTCCGTCCTGTGAATCGTTATTCTGGAACCCGAAAAAAGCAGATCGACCACCAACTTGCCACCCAGACCGACAAGACGCCACTTAAGGTCGACCGTTTGAGTCTTGGCTTTAAACAGCATGAGGCTTCTCCATGAGCGAACAGGCCAGCTCGACTACCCGCCGGGAGGCCCCCGCGCTTCCCAGTTTACGCCGGACGTCGAGCAGACCCGCGCAAACGTGGTCATAAACGCCAGGATCCGAGAGGAGGGAATGAACCTGGCGGGCGATTTCCTTTCCGGTAACCTGATGCTGGACCAATTCCGGGACCAGGCGGCGTCCGGCGATCAAGTTGACCAACCCGATATGCTCAACCTTGATCATCAGTCTGCCCAGAAGATAGCTCAAAGGCGAAACCCGGTAGGTGATAACCATGGGGGTGCAACCCAGGGCCGCTTCCAGGGTCACGGTTCCCGAAGCTGCCACGGCCAGCCGGCAGCGTTTGAAAAGCGCACATACCGGTTCGTCCGTGATACCTGTCTGCGGCAGACCGGCCTGGTGGACGATATTCTCAATCATGGCCGGCGCGATCGTCGGTGCACGGGAAACCACGAATTGCAGATTTCGCATGCTGCGCTGCAATATAGCGGCCCCGCGCAGCATCTCCGGAAGAAGCCGGCTCACCTCACGGTCCCGGGAGCCCGGAAATAGTCCGATCACTGGAGGCCGGTCACCAGGCGGCGGCGGGGCCGCACTGTCTGCGGCGTCCATCAGGGGATGGCCGACGAATGAAACCGGCACGCCGTGTCGTGTATAAAAATCCTTCTCAAATGGCAGGATCACGGCCATGTGGTCCACGCGGGCTTTTATTTTCCGGACCCTCCGCGCGCGCCAGGCCCATATCTGGGGGCTGATGTAGTACAGGACCGGTACGCCCAGGTGTTTGGCCGTTGCGGCGAGATGTAAATTGAAGTCAGGAAAATCGATCAGGATCAACAGGTCGGGTTTTTCGCGGGCCAGCAGGCGCTTCAGTTCGGTCATGGCGCTGAGCAGGCACGGAATCTTGGCCAGAACTTCGGTGACGCCCACCACCGCCAGTTGATCGGCCGGCTTTACGATTCGCGCACCGGCGGCCAGCATCGCCCGGCCTCCGACGCCCACTACGCGCAACTCCGAGTAGCGCCTTCCCAGCTCACGAATCAGATGGGCACCGTGCTGATCTCCGGAAGCTTCGCCGGCGACCATGACCACCAGTGGGGATTGCGGATTGCGCATCAAACGACCGTTTGCCCATTGCCATGTTGAATCTGATCCATGATGTCCAGGGCGATCCGAAGGGCGTCGCGTCCCATCTGACCGGTCACCTCGGGCAGGCTCCGCTGACGAACCGACCCGACAAACGCCCGCAGTTCGGCGTCCAGAGCGTCGCCTTGGTTAAAGGCATGCTGCTCCAGCGCCATTCCGGGAATCACACCGTTTGCATTGTTCAGGTCGGGACGCACGATGGTGATGCCGCGGTTGGCGAAATCGACCGAAATATAGGCCTCTTTCTGAAACAAACGGATCTTGCGCTCGTTTTTGGCCGAAATGCGGCTGGCGGTGACATTGGCCACGCATCCGTTCGCGAATTCGAGGCGCGCATTGGCAATATCCACGTGGCTGGAGACCACGGAAATGCCCGCGGCGTGAATCGTCCGAACCGCCGACCTTACAAAGTTGAGGATAATGTCGATGTCGTGGATCATGAGATCCAGCACGACGCTCACATCGGTTCCGCGATCTTTGAAAACGCTCAGGCGGTGCGATTCGATGAACCGGGGATTGTGAATCAAGCCGTCCAGGGCCCTCACGGCCGGATTGAACCGTTCGAGGTGGCCGACCTGGATGATGCAGCCCTTTTCGTCGGCCAGGGAAATCAGATTCTCGGCTTCATTCAGGTTGGCCGTAATCGGTTTTTCGATCAGAAGATCGACGCCGGCATTCAGGAAATCACGGCTGACCTCATAGTGATGTTGTGTCGGAACTACAATGCTGACGGCATCCACCATGCCGATCAGTTCCTGGTGGTCCCTAAAAAAGCGTGTTCCAAACTGAGCGGCGATCCTGCGACCCTGCGGGATGTCTGTATCGGCGACGCCGATGAGGTCCACATCCTGCATGCCGGCATATTTTTCAGCGTGAAACCTGCCCAGATAGCCGACGCCGACAACGGCGGTGCGAATCTTGCCGTTCGCGCGGCCTCCCTTCAAAGATGCTCTTAGAGATGCCATAGATCACATGCCACTTTCGTTGAATTGGGAGTCGTCCAAGGCGATGATGCTGATGCCGTAAGCGTCCGCCTTTTCGATCATCTCCCTGCGGTCGAAAACTACTGCCTTGCCCGCCTCCACGGCCAACACACTGGTCTGCGCAGCCATCATGGTTTCGATGGTGCCGCAACCGACGGCAGGCACATCGAAACGGGTATCCTGAATCGGCTTGCATACTTTGACGACCACGGCTTCACCTTTGCCCAAGGCCCCGCCGCGCCGGATCGTCGCATCGGTACCGTCTATGGCTTCTACGGCCAGTACGCTTCCGCCGCCGATGACCACGCACTGGCCGATATCCAGCCGCCCCACGGCCTTGGCAATCTGCCAGCCCAGTTCAATATCGGCCCATTCGGATCTGGACACCTTGCGGCGCGTCCATACTCCGGAAGGGGCCAGCAGTTCGGGCAGCAGCAGGGTGGAGGATTCGATCCGGATGCCTTCGGATTCAAGCAGATCGGCGAAGGCCCGCAGGAGGGCATCGTCATGGGTGTGGCGCATTCTGGCCATCAGGCCGATTGCCTTCATATCGGGACGAACATTGGTGAACATCCGTGTTTTGGTGATGGCACCCATCATGACCGCGCGCGTGACGCCATGCTGGTGGAAGTACTTGACCAGGCGTTTAATTTGACCCAGATAAAACCAGTCCAGCGCGCTGACCTGCGCCGCCAGTCGAGGGTCGGTTTCATCATGGTAGCCGGCGGCGTAAACCTGCCACCCCTTTTGGGCGGCGATGCGCGCAAAGAGCAAAGGAAATTGGCCGCTGCCGGCAATCAGCCCGATCTTGAGATTCATGTGAATTCAGCGCCTGCCATTTTCAGCGGGTAATGCCCCGTTGAGAGGCTTTGATGAAGGCGATGAAATTTTTCACTTCGGGCACCGGTTCGACTTCAGCCACCACCCGTTCGATCGCCTCATTGAGGGTCAGGCCGATCCGGAAGATCAAACGATAGGTCTTCTTCAGTTCGGCCAGCGATGCACTCGAAAAACCATGCCGCTTGAGTCCGACCTGGTTCAGTCCGTGCAGTCTGGCACGATCACCGGCTGCGATAACATAAGGCGGAATGTCTTTGACAACGGCCGATTTGCCCCCAACGAAGGCGTATTCGCCCACGCGGACGAACTGGTGGATGGCCACCAGACCGCCGATGGTTGCATGGTCGCCGATGGTGATGTGCCCGGCCAGGGTGGCATTGTTGGCCATGACCACCTGTTTGCCGACCACACAATCGTGGGCGATGTGCGTGTAAGCCATCAGAAAGCAGTTTTCGCCGATACGGGTGTAACCCCCTCCGAACTGGGTGCCGCGGTGGATGGTGACGAACTCGCGGATGATGCAGCCGGAGCCGATAATGACATGCGATTCCTCACCCTTGAATTTGAGCGACTGGGGCGGTGCGCCGATGGCTGCATATTGATAAATCTGACAATTGGAGCCGATTTCCACAAAAGGATCGATAACGGTATGCGGACCAATGGTGGTGCCCGCACCAATTTTGACGTTTTCGGCGACAATCGAATAGGGACCAATGCTGACATTTGCTGCGATATGGGCTTTGGGACTGACGATAGCGGTAGGATGAATCATAGTTAGGCCTCGATGGTTGCCATGAGCTGGGCTTCGGCCACGGTCTGGCCGTCGACTTTTGCAGTTCCAGCCAATTTCATGACTTTGGCGCGCTGCTTGAGAACTTCCACTTCCATGATCAATTGATCGCCGGGTACGACTGGTTTTCTGAATTTTACCTGGTCCAGCCCCATGAAGTACATCAGCGCCTTTTTCCCATTCAGCCCCATGGACTGGATGGCCAGTACGCCGCCGGTCTGGGCCATTGCTTCCAGAATCAAAACACCGGGCATAATCGGGGTGCCGGGGAAATGGCCCTGGAAAAAAGGTTCATTGATGGTCACATTCTTCAGCCCGACAGCCTTTTTGCCCGCTTCCAGAGCAAGGATGCGATCCACCAGGATGAATGGATAACGATGTGGCAGGTGTTCCAGGATTTGTCGAATGTCCATGGCATTTTCCATCGGATAATTCCTTTTCTCTCTGGATGGCGTCGTGTGGCTACTGGGTTGATGACGGGTCCTGCAGATTACGCAACCCGGATTCCAGCTGTCGGATTCTCTTGAGCAGTTCAGGCAGCTCAGGTAGAACCTGCTGCAGACGCAGCCACGTGCGGTGCGGCATGGCGACAATGCCCCCGGACAAAATCTGTTTTTCGGGTACCGAATGGCCGATGCCGGCCTGCGGTCCGATAATCGCTCCGTCGGCGATCGTCAAATGGCCGGCGACACCGGCCTGCCCGGCTATAATCACATGGCGGCCGATTTTAGTACTCCCCGAAATCCCCACCTGGGCGACCAGCAGCGAGTGTTCGCCGACCTCCACATTGTGTGCGATGTGGACCTGATTGTCGGTTTTGACCCCGGTCTTGATCCAGGTTCTGCCGAAGGTGGCGCGATCAATGGTATTACAGGCACCGATCTCGACATCGTCTTCGATCTGAACAATGCCGGTCTGCGGCATCTTAATATGGCGGCCCTGGTCCTGCACGAATCCGTAGCCATCGCTGCCGATCACGGTTCCGGCATGCACGATGACCCGGCATCCAACGCGGCAGCGCTCAAGAATGCTGACCTGTGGATAAATTACCGTGTCGTCGCCGATAACGGCTTCATCGCCGATGACAACATGGGGATATAGGACCACCCGGGCGCCCAGCACGACATTTCGGCCGAGCACGGTATACGCCGAGATGGTGCTGTCATTTCCCAGCACGCAGTCCGGTCCGATCACTGCCGTGGGATGAATTCCGGCAGGCGGCCGGCAAGCCGGGTAAAGCGCGGCCACCGCCCTCGCAAAGGCCAGGCGCGGCTGATCGACCCGGACAACGTTGCGGTTTTTACATTCAACGCCGCGTGGGACGATGATGGCCGCCGCCCGGCTTTGAGCCACCTGTTTGAGGGCGGGTCCCTTTTCGGCAAAGGTGACGTGTCCGTCACCCGCCTCATCGATAGGGCCGGCCCCTTCAATCATGCACCGGGGATCTCCGGTGAGATCTCCGCCGATCAGGGTCGCAAGTTGTTCAAGGGTCATCTGCATCGGCGTTTCACTTGGTTTTGGATTTTTCGTTGTAGAGCCTGACGATTTCATCCGTGATGTCGATGGGATCGGGTGCGTAAACCACATTGACATCTTCGATGATCAGCAGGTAGGCCTCTTTTTTCCCGTAGACCTGGATGATATCGAACACATCCTTGCGGATCTTGTTGACCAGGCGCACCTGGGTCTCCTGGATTTTGCGATCGTACTTCTGTTTGAGCGCCTTCAGGTCATCCATCTTGCGATCCAGCTGCCATTTTTTTTCTTCGCGGCCTTCTTTGCTCATTACGCTGGCATCTTTTTCCAATTGTTCCTGCAGGGCCTTGAGCTCTTCACCATTCTTCTTGAGATCGGCTTCCATGCGCTGACCTTCTTCGGTGATCTCCTTCTTGGCGGCCTTGCCGGCAGTTGAATTCTCGACGATCTTCTGGAAACTGACCGTTCCGATCTTGGCCGCATCCGCACAGAATCCACCGGGGATGCCGACCAACATCACCATAAAGACCATTGCCACGATAAAAACACTCCTGAACAGCTGCATCACACTCCTCCTATCTCTCGAAACGACCCGGAGATCACACGCCGGATCCGGTGATCGGTCATCAGGTTCTTCGTTTATTAAAAAGCCCCGCCCATGGTGAATTCCCATTTTCCGGAACCCTCGTCCTCCCGGCGGTCCAGAATATGGCCGTATTCAATTCGGATGGGCGCGATGGGCGAAAACCAGCGCAAGCCGGCCCCAATACTCTGCCGTAAATCGGACAAATCGATTTTGCCATCATATACATTGCCGGTATCGTAGAAAACAACTCCCATGACGCCCGCTTCTTTGGCGATCGGAAAAATGATTTCGGCATTGAACTGTATCATGTGGTCGCCGCCCACCTTGGTCTCTTCGCCCTCCTCATTGATTTCCGTAAGATGTATTCCGCGGTAGCCGAAACCACGCATGGAATTGATCCCTCCCAGGTAGAATTTTTCGTAGTCGGGAAGCCATTTGTCCTGATCATTGCCGTGCACGTATCCGGTTTTGCCATGCAGGAATCCGGTCAATCCCCAGAAAAGGGGATAATAAAATCCACTGTCCAGAATATATTTGTTATAGCCGACATTGCCGCCTAATCCGGCATATTCGAATGAGATGCTGTGTTTGGAACCTTCCGTGGGATTGAAGACGCGATCGCGTGAATCATAACCGAGTCCGACGCCGATCAGGCTTGTGGTGTTGGAGCCCTCGCGTTCGCGGATGTTATCCGAAGCATCTTCTCCGATCTCATCAATCTCGGTGACATCAAAACCATAGCGCCAGTAAAGCCGGGTATAATTGTAAACGGGATAACTGAATCGCAGGCCGCCGCCCACGCTGTCCAGTTCATACTCGTCTTCGATGTCTCTCTCCTGGTTGTAGGCTTCAACAGTGGTGCTCAAACGGGTATCCATGAACCAGGGTTCGGTAAAGCTTAGGTCGAAGCGGGTCGTCGATTGGCCGAACTGCGCGTTTAGCTTCAGAATTTGTCCACGGCCGAGGAAATTGCGCTGGGCAATCGACCCGACCAGAAAGGTTTGTTCGGCGCTGCTGTAGCCGGCGCCGAAGCTGAACGTGCCGGTGGGCTTTTCCTTGACCTCAATTTTGAGTATTTTCTGGTCGTCGGCGCTGCCCTTGAGCAGGTCGACTTTGATGTCCTCGAAATAGTCGAGGCGGTAGAGGCTTCGCATGCTGCGCTTCAGCGCGCTGCCATTGAACAGGTTCTGCTCCTGAACCCGCATTTCACGCCGAATCACCTTATCGCGGGTTTTCGTGTTGCCGCTGATGAGAATTTTTTCGAAATAAACCTGCTGATTTTTTTGAGCTGCGAAGTTAATGTCCACCGTCAGGGCATCGGTGTTTTCCTGGATGAGCGGTTTTATTTCTGCATTGGCATAGCCCGAATCGCTGTATACGTCGGTCAGGGTGATAACATCGTTACGCACTTTTTCGCGATCATAGAAAGCGTCAGGGGCAATACTCAGCTTTTGCAGCAGTTCTTCCCGGGGTTTGATCAGGTCCCCGCTCACATCCACCTGGCCGACCTTGAATTGTGGGCCCTCGTCTATTTTAATGACCACACTAATATTTTCTTCCCCGATATCGATTTGAGGGTCGCTTATCCGGGCACGGATGAATCCGCGATTGTGGTAGAATGCATTAAGGCGGGCAAGATCCTGATCCAGTGTGGTGCGGTCCAGGTCCCCCGAGGAGGTCAGCCAGTAAAAAAAACCCTTTTCAGAGGTTTTAATCTCGTCTTTCAACGCTTTTTCATCGAAGGCCTGGTTGCCTTCAAAAAGGATTTCGGTCACATAGAGTTTCGGTCCTTCTTCGATATGGAATTCCAGATCGGCCTGATTGTTGTCCAATGGCTGAAGCTCATAGTCCACTCTGACCTGGTGATAGTTTTTACCCTTGTAGAGGGTCTCAATCTGTTCGACATTGCTGCGGATTTTGAAGATGTTCAATATGGCGCCGGTGTTCAAGGTCAGATTTTCCTTGATGTCTTCATCCTTGAAACGCGAATTACCCCTGAATTTGATACGCCTGATCGTGGGCTTCTCTTTGACATGAAACGTAACGACCTGCCCGCCGGCTTCGGATTCGGCTTCGACCCGCACGTCATCGAAAAAGCCCATGTTGTAGATGGCCCGCAGGTCTCGGGAAAGATTCTCGGGCTGATAAATGCTGCCGACCTGCGATTTGATGACCCGTAAGATGGCATCTGCTTCGATGCGGTTGTTGCCCCTGATGTCTATTTGAAAAATAATTTCGCGGTGGAACAGGTCGATGCTGATCTGGCGGGCCAGATCGTTCAAAACGGATATGAGGTTTTCGATGCCGCTGCCTGAAACATGGTATGCCTTCGACTGCCGCGAACTCGGCGATTCCAGCAAGCGCGCGTCCACACTGAAGCCGTCGCCGATCAGGGTGAAGGACCCCCAGACCGCACGGTTGGCTGCGTGCTGGCGCACCAGTTCGATTATCCGGTCATGATCGGCGGGGGTGTTGACGAATTCCGCCTGCCCCGCCGCTTCGATCAGTATGGACTGCGCGCCATCCTGCTCAAAACGGGTGGCCAGGACAGAGGGGAGTTGATTGCCCAGATAGGCGAGCTCAGGGGGGGCATTGATCGTGAAAGGCAGAACCAACACGCTGATGGGCTCAGTGGCCGCGCGGGCGGGCGGCAGTGCGAACATAACAAGCCAGATCAATATTGCCAACAGTACGTTGCGGTGGGTTTTCCAGCGGCCGTGGATCATTAATTTGCCTCTGCTTCAGCTACAGGGTCGCGATATCTGGTTCAGCTCAGGTAAGCCAGTCGGCCGTCGGTGATGGTCGCCTGACGGCTCATTAAGGCAGCCAACTCCATGTTGTGCGTTACCACCACCATGGCCATACCCAACTCACGGTTCAGCTCGAGTAATAATTGATGCACCTGCTGGCTGTTGGTTTTATCCAGATTGCCGGTCGGTTCGTC
>DDYQ01000119.1 GCA_002348005.1 Desulfobacteraceae bacterium UBA2230
GCGGGATGTGACCGCTGCCCTGATCGCAGGCCTCCGGCGCAGCGGCATCGACGCCCTGCCCTGGACCCGTGACTTGCGCACGTTTCAGGCGCGCGTCATGCTGCTGCGCAGGGCGGCGGCCGGAGAAGAGGAGTGGCCGGATCTGTCCGACAGCGCATTGACCGCCGGCCTCGACGCATTTCTAGGACCTTTTCTGGAAGGCCTCACCAGCTTTAAAGGGTTGACCCGCCTGGACCTTGCGGGTGCCTTGCGCGGCCTGCTCTCCTGGCGTCAGCGGCAGATGCTCGACCAGTTGGCGCCCACGCACGTCGTGGTCCCCAGCGGCGCGCGCCGGCCGATCGACTACAGCAGCGACCCCCCTGTTCTGGCGGTGCGCCTGCAGGAGATGTTCGGCGCCGCCGAGACGCCGGCCATCGCCGGCGGGCGCCTGCCCCTGCAGCTGCATCTGCTCTCGCCGGCCGGACGACCGGCGCAGATCACCCAGGATCTGGCCGGCTTCTGGCGCAACAGCTATCCGGCGGTCAAAAAAGACCTCAGGGGACGCTACCCCAAACACGACTGGCCCGACGACCCCCTCACCGCCCGGCCCACTGCCCGGGTCCGGCCGAAAAAGTGAAACCAGGGAATCCTCCCGCCCTGCCAAACCATGATCCGCATGCCGCTCACCCCGCTGAGCACTCGGCACTCACCCCCAACCCTCAGAACTCAGGACCCAGAACTCAGCACTCCGAACTCATAAGCGCCCCTATCCGAACAAGGCTCCGACACTTTCCCCGGTGTGGATGCGCTTGATCGCTTCGGCCATCAGCGGCGCCACGGAGATGATCTTCAAGCGGTCGATGCGTTTGGAGGCGTCGATGCGCACCGTGTTGGTGACCACGAACTGCCCCACCCTGGAAGCCGCAAGGTTGACCGGCGCCTGCCCGCACAGCACGCCGTGGGTGGCGCCCATGGTCATGCCGGCCACCCCGGCTTTTTCCAAGGTGCGGGCGGTGGCCACCAGGGTGCCGCCGGTGGAAATTTCATCGTCAAAGATGATGGCATGCCGGGACTTCACCTCTCCGACCACCAGTCCTTGAACGACCTCGCTGTCTTTGATGCGCCGCTTGTCGATAATCGCCATGGGAATATGCAGGCGCTCGGCGAACTTGCCGACCCGCTTGGCCCCGCCGGCGTCGGTGGCCACGGCCACGGCCCGTGATAGATCCACCTGCCGGCCGATGTGGTCGGCGATCAGGGGAATCGCGGTCAGGTGATCCACCGGCATGCTGAAGAAGCCGTGCACCGCATCCGAATGCAGGTCCATGGTGAGCACGCGGTCGGCTCCGGCCGTCTTGATCAGATCGGCAACCAGCCGGCCGGCGATGGAGATGCGCGGTGCATCCTTCTTGTCCGAGCGGGCGTAGGAGAAGTAGGGGATCACCGCGGTGATGCGTTTGGCCGATGCGCTGCGCAGCGCATCCATGATGATGAACAGTTCCATGACGTGATCGCTCACCGGCTGGGTGAAGGGCTGGACAACGAACACATCACGCTCGCGCACGTTGGTGAGCACGCGTGCAATCAGATTGTCGTTGGAAAAACGGGAAATTTCCAGGGGACTGAGTTCGATCCCCAGGCAGGTGCAGATCTCCCCGGCCAGCCCGGGGTTGGCACTGCCGCTGAATACGCATAACCGTTCCATAGAGGTTCTCCTCCTTGGATGGATAAGGTCAGCTTAACACAGCACGGCCTGAATGCTACCCCCTGAACATATTAAAACTGCATGGCGAAAAAGAACACGATCCTCAAGGAATGACAACCCGGCGGAAGCGCTTTACCGAAGGAATCGGTCGTGCCGTGCCGCCGTCCTGGATGATCCGGTCCAGGCGGGCATGCTCATCAGCATTCTCACGACCCGAAGGGCTTCTCCACCACAAAGCGGTCGTCCAGTTCCTGCAGGATTTTCATGATCCCGCCGTAGGAGAGGGATTCGAAGGGCTGCAAGGCGTTGCCGAAAAAGCCCTGGCGGCGCATCTCCAGCACCTTGCCGGCGATTTGGTCGCGGACGTGATCCCAGATCGGATGATCGAAGGGGTCCGTGGCCGCGGTCAGCTTGCCTTCCCGCACACAGTAGGCGGTGCAGCTCACCGAAGGCGGACCGTCGAAATGGGCCACCTTGCAGTTCTGGCGCACGGGCATGAGCGGCGCGTAGTGGCTGCCGCGCAGGGATCCGCTGACGCAGACGCCCATTTGAAAGGGCGCCAGAATTTCTCCCGTGGCTGGAAAGGCATCCTGAACCCGCACGATGGCGATCGGGTCGTCCTTGCCCAGCAGGATGCCCGCAATATGGTGCAGCCGCGTCGTGCTCACGGCCACGGTCTGCTCGCCGCTGGTGCGCGAATGGATGGCGCGGATGGCGAAGCGCTGATCGTCCCTGAGCAGGGCCGCCATATTGTACAGGTCTTCCGGGGCCTCGAGGGTGATGACGCGATCGTTTTCCTTGTACACCACATCCATGATTTCGAAGCGGAATCCCTTTCGCAGGCGTGGAGACAGAATCAGACCGGAACAGTGCATGGGATCGGCAAATGCCGCGTAGAACGGCAGATTGAAGGCGCCGGGGTTGCTTTTATCGATGGAGAACACCAGAAAGGCTTCATTGCTGCGTTCTTCGAACGTCATCTCGGCCAGCGCCGGGCCCAGGCCCTTGGACGCCCCGGAGATCCCTTCCTTGAAGATGTCCTGCCCCGCCCCGTAAAGTCCCTGGCGCACCGCCACATTTGCGGCATGGGCAAAGGCGTTCCAGATCGATTCATGCACAGCGGCATGGTTCAGGCCCTGGCGATGGGTGCACAGCAACGTGATGTCATCGCCGGTGAAGGTTACGGCGAAATCCAGAATCCGATCGGAACGGTTCCGTTCGATGTACTCCGCAACGGCCGCCACAACCTGTTCGCTGGGTTGCAAGTGGCCGCCGACACTGCCGACATCCGCGCGCATCGCGGTCAAGGTGATCTGCATGGCATGGCCCTCCTTTTGCCTGAGGTGATCCGCTAGTACAGGAACATGGGCGTTTCGTTCACCCTGCGGATGGCCGGCCGATACGCTTCGGCGTCATACAGGGCATCGACGTCCACCCGTTTGGCGCCGCCGATCACCGCCGTGATGTCCACCGGCCGGTAGCAGCCCTGCCGCAGAGCCACCATCTTCCCGGTCTGGCCGCCGCCGATCAGCTCGATGGCCAGGTTGGCGTAATTCATGGCCACCATCAGGTCCAGCGAATCCGGCGATCCGCTGCGCATGAGATACAGAAGCGGTTGGAAAATCATGTCGAGACCGGTCAGCTTCTTCAAGGCCTCGGCTGTCACCGCACCGATGCCGCCCAGCTTGCGGTGGCCGAAGGCGTCGGCCTCGCCGGAGAGCACCATTTCGCCGCCCTTCATTTGAGCGCCTTCACTGATGGTCAGCATGGCATAGCGGCTCGGGTTGCGCCGGCGGTCATCCACCAGATAGCCGGCCAGGCGCTCTATATTGAACGGCACTTCTGAAATCACCACGCGGTCCACACCGGCCAGGTAGCCCGATATCAGCGATGTCTCGCCGCAATAGCGCC
>DDYQ01000255.1 GCA_002348005.1 Desulfobacteraceae bacterium UBA2230
ATGATCTCCAGCAGCTTCATGTAGCGCACCGGATTGAAGAAATGGGTCCCCAGGAAATGGCGCCGGAATTCGGTGCCCAGCCCTTCGCTGATGTCCTTCAGCGGGATGCCGGAGGTGTTGGTCGACACGACCGCGCCGGCCTTGCGCAGCGGTTCGATGCGCTTGAACAGCGCCTGCTTGACCTTCAGGTTCTCCACCACCACTTCGACGATCCAGTCGCACTCGGAGAGCCGCCCGATGTCGTCTTCCAGATTGCCGACGGCGATCCGTTCGATGTCGCGCGGGTGCATCAGCAAGGGTGGGTTGGCGTTGCGCACGGCCTTCAGACCCGCCTGCACGATTCGGTTGCGTGCGGCCGGTTTGTGCTGCTCGTCGGCGGAGAGGTCGTTCGGAACAATGTCCAGCAACAGCGTTTTGATCCCGGCCGAGGCCAGCAGGGCGGCGATCCCGCCGCCCATGACCCCGGAGCCGATGACTGCCGCCTGTCTGATTTTTCTCATAATCCCCCCTAAAGGTTACGGATGATATGGCATGAAACTTCGAAGAAGCGGAATCAACAATGTAGGATGCCCTGAATGAATGCTCATTCAGTATTTAGCAAAACGCGGTAGCCCGTGTCAAGCCAAAACCCAAATCCCCACCTAAATTTTAACTTAATATATTTATTATACATTATCGCTTCAAGCTCCCGGTACCGCCGCCCCTTCAGCGTGCGGTTTTCAAAAAAGGGCATTGAATTTAAATTCATTCTGGCGATCCTCCCCCCGCGCGCGGCATCCGCTTCGGCGCTCGACACGAAAGGGGTTCAACTGGGGAGAGGGCCCGCGCGCCTGTCCACCCCCTTCCGCCATGGCCCGCAACCGGCGCCTCGCGGGATTTGCCGACACCCGCCTCCGGCTTTACATTGAAAAGGGTTTATGCCATCATGCCGCATTGTCGACGTCCGGGAGGAACACCTTCGCCATGACCACCGAAAACGATATCGTCCTGATCCATTTCGAAGACGCCCCGCTCAGCTACGCCCGCGTCGAAACGATCGAGCCGGATATCAAGCGCGGCTGGTATCATGTAAAGCTGCTGCTGCTTCAGATTCCCGTGCAGGTGGTCACCTGGATTCTGCGCGATGTCTATATCGAAGGCGAACCGTTCACCATGAACGGCAAACGGATGCGCCTGGAACTGATCGTCTGCCCGGACGAAGAAGACGATGAAGAAGAGGATCTCCCGGAGGAATCACCGAAGGTGACCGCACCCGCCAGGGGCAAGGTCATCTCCCTCGCGGAGCTGAAGAAAAAGGAATAGATTGGCCCGCATCGTTCTTTCTGCATCCCGGCGCACCGACATCCCCGCCTTCTACATGCCCTGGTTCATGGCCGGTATCCGGCAGGGTTTTTTCGAGGTTTCCAACCCCTACAGCCGCCGGACCGTCCAGGTCCCCGCCGGCCGGGCGCACGTCCATTCGATCGTCTTCAACTCAAAAGATTTCGGCGCGTTTCTCCAACATGGGTACGGAGAAAATCTGGTGCAACTGGGCTATGGTCTTTTTTTTAATTTTACGATCAATTCGCCGCACGCGGTGCTCGAGCCGCGCGTGCCGCCGCTCGAGGCGCGGCTGGCCCAGCTGGCCGAACTGTGCCGGCGCTTCGGACCGGCCTGCGTCCAGTGGCGCTTCGATCCGATCTGCCACTTCAAGACGGCCTCCGGACAGGCCGCCACCAATCTGGACCGCTTCGACGAGATCGCCGGGCAGGCCGCGCGCCTGGGACTGGAGAGCTGCATCACCAGTTTCGCCGATCTTTACGGCAAGGTGCGCAGGCGGCTGAAGCGCGTGGCCGGACTGGACCTTTTCGACCCCACCCCGGCGCAGAAAGTCGAATGCACCGAACGGCTGCAGGGGCGCCTGGCGGCGCTGGGACTGCAACTGCGCCTGTGCTGCGAAAAGGAAGTGCTGGAGGCCCTGCCCCTGTTCAGCCCGGTGAGGGCGGCGGCCTGCATTCCCGCGGAACGGCTGGCGGCGCTGTACGGACCGGATATCTCCCTGCGCCGCGACCCCGGCCAGCGCGCCGCAGCCGGCTGCCGCTGCGGCATTTCACGCGATGTCGGCAGTTACGACCGCCACCCCTGCCGGCACGACTGCCTTTACTGCTACGCCAACCCGGCCTGCGACGGCCGCGAAGGAAACGTTCAGGATGCACATCGGCCCCATTGAAATCGCCAGCCCGACCGTCTTCGCCCCCCTGGCGGGCATTTCGGACCTGCCCATGCGCCTGCTGGCCAAGGCCGCGGGGTGCGGCCTGGTCTACTCGGAAATGATCAGCGCCAATGCCCTGGTGCGCGGGCACGTCAAGACGCAGGAGCTTTTGTGCAGCAGCCCGGCGGAAAAACCGCTGGCCGTCCAGCTGTTCGGCAGCGATCCGGCGCTGGTGGCCGACGCCGCCCGGCGGGCGGTGGCCCACGGGGCGGACATCGTGGACCTCAATTTCGGGTGTTCGGTCAAAAAGATCCTCAAAAGCGGCGCAGGCGCCGCCCTGATGCAGGAGCCGCTCAAGGCCGCCGCCCTGCTGCGCGCCGTGCGCGCCGCCATCGCCGTGCCCCTGACGATCAAACTGCGCGCCGGGTGGGACCCTTCGGGAGAACAGGCGCTGGTGCTGACCCGCGTCGCCCGGGACTGCGGCGTGGATGCCGTCGCCGTTCACCCGCGCACGGCCCGTCAGGGCTTTTCCGGGCGGGCCGACTGGACCCTGATCGCCCGCATCAAGACCCTGATGGAAATACCGGTGATCGGCAACGGCGACGTGGTCTCCGCCGAAGACGCCCTGGCCATGTTCGCCGCCACCGGCTGCGATGCCGTGATGGTGGGCCGCGCGGCAATCGGCAACCCGTTCATTTTCGCCCAGATCGGGGACCGCCTGGCCGGCCGCCCGGAACGCACGGTCAGCGCGGCGGAACGCATCGCCGTCATGCGCCGGTATGCCGCCGCGTCCATCGAGACCCTGGGCGAGACCCGGGCCTGCCGCATCCTGCGCAGCCGCCTGGCCTGGTTCGTCAGGGGGCTGCCGCGCGCCAGCCATTTCCGCCAGGCCATCCGGCGACTGGCCAGCCATGAAGAGGCCGAACGGCTGATCGCCGAATTCGCCGCCGGTCAAGTCTGATCCGCTTCGCCCAGCCCCCGCGCCGCCCTTAACGAAGGCCCGGCGCCTGCCACGCGACCGAAGCGGGTCGAACGGCCACACCGCAACAGAGTATTGCATATCGACGTCCCGGATGGTAAGCACGCCCATTCCCGCCTGATGGATCAGCCGTTTCGATGCGGCCGGGCGCCTGCCCGAAAAACACGAACATGACGCTGCGTGCCGACCCTTCCCGGACGGCATCGATGTGCGGCCATTCGCGCCGGCCGAGCGGACCGCGCGCGACGAGGCCCGAACCCAAGCGAATCAGGTCGTCTTGATGAGAGCCCTTCTGTTTATCGATGATGAAGAGGGGGTGCGGCGCTCGCTGGTGCGCGCCCTGAGGCACGAACCCTATCGGACGTTCACCGCCGAATCCGGCCGGGCGGGCATTGAATTCGTCAAAGCCCACGAGTGCGGGGTGGCCACCGTGATCTCGGATTTCAGAATGCCCGGCCTGGACGGGCTGGAGACGCTGCGCACCATCGGCGCCCTGAATCCCGAGATCACCCGCATCATCCTGACCGGCTATGCCACCATGGAGGCCGCCATCGAGGCCACCAACGCGGGTATCGACGGTTTTCTGACCAAACCCTTCGACAACATCGAACTGCGGGCCAAGATTCACGACATCTGGGTGCGCCGCCATCTGCGCCAATTTGTCTGCGAACAGGTGTACGCCCTGCTCCAGCAGACCCCGGCGGCCCTGGCGCCGCGCGCCCAGGAGGTCACCGTCCTGTTCACCGACATCCGCGGCTTTACGAAGATGTCGCAGGTCGTCTCCCCCGCTGAACTGGTCGACTATTTGAACAACAGCTACTTCAGTCCCATGGGCGAGATCGCCTACCGCTACAAAGGAACGCTGGACAAGCACATCGGCGACAGCATGATGGTGGTGTTCGGCTCCCCTGTGGCGCAGCCCGACGACGCCCGCCGGGCGGTGCAGGCGGCCGTGGAAATGCAGGCCGCGGCGCAACGCATCGACCGCCGGCTGCAGGCCGGCTCGCGGCTGCGCCTGCAAACCGGCATCGGCATCGCCAGCGGCAGGGTCTTTTCGGGGATCATGGGATCGCGGCGCCGCAAAGAGTTCACATCGGTCGGGCTGGCGGTCAACCTGGCGGCGCGGCTGCAGCAGATCGCCCGCGGCGGCGAGATATTGATGGATGCGGAAACCTACCGCAAGGCGGGGACCGGGGAGGTCGAGGCCGAAGCCCTGCCGCCGGTGACGGTGAAGGGGGTCGACCGTCCGGTGTCGGTCTATCGGATCGCCGGGGGCGGCGAAATGCCCGCCGGCGGGTGAGGGTTTCACGCGCCAGGCCCCGCGGGCCTGCGCCGGAGGGGCGTCAGGGAATGCTGACGGCGAGATCGCCCGGCTGCACATCGGCGTCTTCTTCGAGGAGCGCCTCGACACCCCCGCCATTCACCCGGGCGATGCGCGCTTCGGCGATCCTGGCCCCCGGAACGATGAACTTCTGACCGAAACGATTCTCGAGCACCCGGCGGGCCTCGTAGATGACCATTTTCTGATCCGGCTCCAGACCCGCGCCCGGGTCGACGGCCAACCGCACGGCGCCGGGCTGCACCGAAACCACGCTGGCCTTCCACGGCTGTTTGACGAGCTGACCAGCAACCTGCTTGCCGAACTGCCGGGCGGTGTCGGCCAGAGACTTGTCCACGGCGTCGATCTCGGCCAGCCCCTCTTCCTGGAAGCTTTCATAGTCGTCGGAATCGATTTTCAGCTCGGTCTCCTGCACCCGGCTGACGATCCTGGCGCCGGTGAAGGGGTCATAAAGATCGACCGTCACGCTGAAGGTGAGAAAATAGGTGGTGCGGCTGAACCACAGCAGGCCCCACCTGCGGGTTTGCGTCCCCAGGCCGTTGACCGTCGCCAGGATCACCCCTTGAAAACCCTGCAGCCGGGCCGCCTCCATGGCGCCGAGAGGGTCGGTGCCGCCCGCCGGCCGCAGCGCCTGCATAAATGACGGAAAATCTTTTTCGGCGGGCGTCAGCAGCTCGATCCGCGCGCTCTCTTTGCCGATGGCGCCGATCAAAGCGTCCAGAAACCGGCCGCCCATCCGCCGGCCGAAAGGCGTTTCGGGTGCCTGAGAGAGCATGACGGCGGCCTTGTAGATCTGCCGGCCGGCCGGTGCGGCTTTAATCGTTTCCTGCGGGGGGTCCGGGTGGATTTTCAATGCGCCGCAGCCCGACAGCAGCACGGCCAGAGCGAATATTGCCGGCAAGGTCAACCTGAATCGGTTCATGTGTGTGAGCTCCCTCGGGGATGAGATGCGCTGGGCAGTCGATCCTATTAGATAATTGCGACGGTTCTGTCAAATGAACTGCAACTGCTGCGGCGCACGCGCGGCGGCAGAGACCGTGCCGTTCGACATTCCGCGAAAAGCGGCTGGGGCGGGCCGAAGGCCCTGCAGCGGCGCCTTGACACGTCCGGCCCGAACTGTTAGCGACCTCATTTCATTCACAAAGGAGATCTACGGCATGAAAGAGAGCGCCCTGCAGGAACAGGTCCTGCGCGCCAGCAAAGAGATTACGGTTAAATTCATCGAGGTGGGCCGCATTTCCCCCGGCAGTTTCGCCGAATCGTTCAGGACCATTTACCAGACCATCGATGCGGTGGTGAAAGGCATCGATCCGGCCGCCGGCCCGGAAGCGGGCCAGTGACAGCCGGATCAAACGCGCGGCGCGAAGGGGCCGGGTTGGTTCAGCCGCCGAAGGCCTCCGGCCAGAGGTAATAGAATCCAGGGTCGAGCGTGAACCCCAGGGGCGCCAGGATGGGAAACGCGGCACCCAGGCCGCCCGGTTCCTGTTTTCCGGAAGGGTGGGGATTGTAGATATTGTCGTTTTCCGTGGTTTCGCGCCGGTAGGTCACCACCCGCGCATCCGCCGGCAAACCGGCCATCACTTTGGCCTTGACGATCGCATCGCTCAGATATCCCAGTTCGTCGACCAGGCCCATGTCCCTGGCCTCCGGCGCCAGGAAAATGCGGGCGGTGGCGATCTGCTCCCGCTGGTTCGGTTCGAATTTCCGGTGCAGCATGGCCAGATCCAGGAAACGGGTCGCCAGACCATCGGTCAACTGCTGGAAAAGGGCATGCTCCGCCTCCGTGGTCTGCCGAAAGGGTGAGCCCATATCCTTGTAGGTTCCCGATTTGTTGACCGTCATGCCGGCACCGACTTTTTCCATCAGCTCCACGAGCCGGGGGCGGGCGAAAATGACCCCCACCGACCCGGTCAGCGTGGTGGGATGGGCCATGATCCAATCGGCCGGCAGCGAGACGTAATAGCCCCCCGAGGCGGCAAGGTCCATCATCGAAACGATCATCTTGACCCCGCTCTTTTCCTTGTAGGCGCTGATTTCGTGATACAGGATGTCGCTTGCCGTGACGGTGCCGCCCGGCGAATTGACCTTGAGCAGCAGGGCCTTGATGTTGGGGTCTTTTTCGGCCTGGCGCAGGTGCGACACGATCTCCTGCACCATGCTGGGCTTGCTGCGCAGGAGGCGCTCCTGGGGCTGATCGGAGATCACGCCATGAATCGTGACCACCAGGATCTTCTGGTCGCCGGTCCCTTCCAGGGTCAGTTCCCGCAGCGGTCCCGCCTCGGGAAAAAGCGAGAACTTGGGCAAAGAGCAGCCCACGGCCGTTACGCAAAACACCATCAGGACCAGCAGGGTTCGCATTTTCATCGACGCCTCCATTTTTCCAGTATTGATGAAACCTTCAGATGGGGCTGAAAGCGGATCAGCCGCTGCGCCCTGAATTGCAAACCACTCGGTTTCAGAGGTCGTCGGTTTCAGCCGTCATCTCACCCTTTGGCGAGCGCGTCACCCTTCGCCTACGGCTCGGCTTCCGGGTGTTCAACGCCGCCGGGGTTTGTAGATCACCATAATACAGCTTGAGACATTCACCAGTCCCGCCGGCGGTTAATGCGCATCCGCCCAATTCGGACCCCAGGCCAGATTGACTTTCAGGGGCACGTCCAGCTCCCAGATATTTTCCATGATCCGGCAGGCAAGGGTTTTGAGCGCTTCCAGATCCTGCGGCGCCACTTCGAACACGATCTCATCGTGCACCGACAGGAGCATGTCGGCCTCGAGCCGCGCTTCGGCCATGGCGGCGTCCACGCGGATCATGGCCAGCTTGATCAGGTCGGCGGCCGTGCCCTGGATGGGCATG
This sequence comes from Desulfobacteraceae bacterium UBA2230, assembly GCA_002348005.1. The sequence goes on from DDYQ01000255.1 coordinate 7,364, forward strand.
TTCACGGCCGTACGCTCGGCGAACTGCCGGATCACCATGTTGGGGCTGTTGATGTCGGGCAGCAGGCGCTGCCGGCCCAGCAGCGTGCTGATGCTGCCGTCGCGCCGCGCCTGCGTGATCGTGCGCTCGATGTAGCTTTTTACACCCTGGTAGTGCTGAAAATACTGGTCGATGTAAATCTGGGCCATTTTGGGGGTAATGCCCAGTTCGCGCGACAAACCGAAGGCGCTCATCCCGTAGATGATTCCGAAATTGATCACCTTGGCCTGACGCCGCAGTTCATCCGAGACCTCGTCCAGGGGGATCCTGAAGACTTCGCTGGCCGTGCGGCCGTGAATATCCTGACCGCTGAGGAAACTCTCGATCAGAATGGGGTCGCGCGCCACATGGGCCAGCAGGCGCAGCTCGATCTGCGAGTAATCGGCCGAAAGCATCACCCAGCCCGGCCGGGGAACGAACGCCCTGCGGATTTCGCGGCCTTCTTCGGTCCGGATGGGAATGTTCTGCAGGTTGGGGTCTGAGCTGCTCAGACGGCCGGTGGCCGCAATGGTCTGGTTGAACGAGGTGTGAATACGGCCGGTGCGCGGGTCGATCTGTTCGAGCAGGGCATCCGCATAGGTGGACTTGAGCTTGGACAGGGAACGGTGGCGCAGAATCAGGGCCGGCAGTTCATGCTGCTCGGCCAGGCGCATCAGAACATCCACATCCGTCGAATAGCCGGTCTTCTTCTTGGTCTTCTTGGCGGTCGGCAGTCCCAGTTTTTCGAACAGAATGTAACCGAGCTGCTGGGCCGACTGGATGTTGAAGGGTTCGCCGGCCCACCGGTGGATCTCGCTTTCCAGATGCAGCAGCTGACGTTCGAAAGCCTGCGACAGGTCGCGCAGTTTCTCCTGATCCAGGCACACGCCGGTCATCTCCATGGCGGTGAGGACCGGAATCAGGGGCATTTCGACCTGTTCGAGAAGGGGCATCAGCCCGAGCTTGCGAAGTTCCGGTTCCAGGATCTCGCTGGCCCGGATGACCAGATCGGCATCTTCGCAGGCATAGGGCACGGCCTGCTCCAGTTCCACCTGGTCGAAGGTGACCATGTTTTTGCCCTTGCCGGCCACATCGCTGAAGGTGATCGACTTGTGATTCAGATAATCCAGCGCGATCTGATCGAGGCTATGCACCCGTTTGGAGGGGTTCAAGAGGTATGAGGCCAGCATCGTGTCAAATTCCACCCCGGCCAGTGCCACGCCGTAATGGGATAGCACGATCCAGTCATATTTGATATTTTGCCCCACCTTTCTAAGTTCCGGATTTTCCAGCACCGGTTTCAGAGATGCCAGCACCCGGTCGCGTGCCAGCTGCTTTGGAATGATGTCCGCATCGTGGCCGCAGGGAATATAGAAGCCCTCATCGGCTTTCATAGCGAAGGAAAGACCGACCAATTCAGCCCTCATGGGGTCTTTGGCGGTGGTTTCCGTGTCCAGTGCGAAGACCGGGGTGGATGTCAGACGCGAAATGAGCGTCTCAAGGGCTTCAATATCCATAACAGCTTGATATTTTTTGGCACCCGTTTGGGCTGGCTGTGAAAACGACTGCTGAAGCTGCGAAAACTCGAGTGTTTTAAATAATTCCTGAAGTTTTTCCGCGTCCGGTTCCCGGCGACAAAAAGCTTCCTTTTCAAATAAAACAGGAACTTGACAATTAATGGTGACCAGTTTTTTGCTCAGGAAGGCCTGATCCTTAAACCCGCTTAATTTTTCCCGCCGGCTTTTTGAGGTTAATGTGTCCAGGGAAGCATACAGCCTTTCCATCCCACCGAAGGTTTGAATGAGGGACAAGGCTGTTTTCTCGCCGATTCCAGGCACTCCCGGCACGTTGTCAGACGTGTCGCCGGAAAGGCCCATCACGTCGATCAACTGCAAGGGATCAAGTCCGAAGGTGTTTCGAACCGAGGCTTGATCAATGGATTTCTCTTTCATCGGGTCCCAGATGCTGATTTTTTCCGTGACAAGCTGCATGAAATCCTTGTCCCCCGTCACCATCACCCGCCAAAACCCGGCCGATTCGGCTGCTTTCGCGATGGTTCCGATCACGTCATCGGCCTCATAGCCCGGCATCTCAAAAAGCGTTATCCGCATCGCCCGAACAATTTCTTTGATATAAGGAAGCTGAACGGCCATATCCTCGGGCATGGGCGGCCGGTTTGCTTTATAGGCGGCGAACATTTCATGCCGGAATGTGGGTCCTTTGGCATCAAAAAACATCCCGATATATTCCG
>DDYQ01000102.1 GCA_002348005.1 Desulfobacteraceae bacterium UBA2230
CCCTGGCTCTTGTGAACGGTCATGGCGTAGACCGTTTCATGGGCCGGGAGTTCATGTGGACGCAGGCGCCGGAATACGCCGCGCGCACTTTCGAAAGCGACCTCCACGGAAGTGTCCGGCCGGTCTGCATTTAGAACGATACCGGTGTCGCCGTTGAACAAGCGGTGAAAATAATCGTTGCGGGTGACCATGACCGGCCGGCCTGCATACCAGTCGCTCATTCCGGGGAGAGGGGTAATCAAACCCCGCCGGCGCAAGAAACGTTCGATCCATGCGTTGAGGGTTTCAACTCCCATCGGACCTTGCCGTACGGCGGTCAGGATTTTAAACAACTTGAGCTGATCGAGGGCTTTTTGCGGGTCGCTCAACTTTTTCAATGGGCCGTAAGCCTCGAGAATCTCGGGTGCGAGCAACGCTGCGGCCTCGCTGAATGATACGATCGGCACAAAGCCGATTTCGCCGGTACGGTCCTGCATCAAAAGGTCCATAACCCGCCCTGCGTCACCGGTATTGATCGCCCGGCTCAAAGCCCCGATGCCGCCCCTGTCGGCGAAGCGGTAGCTTTTGCGCAGCAGGGCGACCGGTGCCGAAAGCTGTTGCGGCATGCGTTCACTGCCCTCATCGTCGATCAGACCGCGGCAGATATCCCCCAGTACCGCCCCGGCGTCCACGGAGGACAACTGGTCCTTGTCCCCGGTGAGGACCAGGTGTGCCCTTTCCGGCACGGCGCGGACCAGTTTGACCATCAGCGCCAGATCGAGCATCGAAGCTTCGTCGATGATCACCACTTCGGCCGGCAATGGATGTTCGGCATTGTAATGCGCAGTCGAGGCGGGTCCGATGCCCAGCAACCGATGGACCGTCTCGGCCTCGGCAGCCGACGCCAGGGGGCGTGGATCACCGGCGGCTAATGTCGGAACAAGGGCCTGCAGGCTCTCCTGCAGGCGCGCGGCAGCCTTTCCGGTAGGCGCGGCAATTTTTATCCGAACGGCATGTTCGGCTGCCAGTCGGGCCAAGAGCACGATAATCTGGGCGAGCGTGTAAGTTTTGCCTGTACCCGGCCCTCCTGAGATCACGCAGAAAGGTCGGGTCAGGACCAGGCGGGCCGCCGCCTTCTGCTCCGGCGCATCGGGAAAAAAACGCGCGAGCGCCTCCTCGCGCTTGTGAGAATCGATCTTCAGACCGGCTGCAGCCCGACAACGCCGCCGCAGCCCCTCGGCCAGTTCGCGTTCATACTGCCAGAAACGGTGCAGATAGAGGCGCGATCCGTTCAGGATCAGGGGTTTAAACTCCCCGGGCTGTCCCACCGCGGAGCACTTTGAAAGATGGGCGCGCCATTGCGCGGCGCTTGTTCCGGGCGCCAACGACTCCTGACCGTCTGCGGACAGGATACCTTCTTCGACTGTCCGTGAAAGATCAAGGCACACATGCCCATCTGCACCTGCCCGGGTAACCAGCGCAGCGGCCAGCGCCACCCACGGGTCGGCCTGACCGGACAGCCGCTGAATCAACCTTCCGAAAGCAAAACCTAAGGAGTCGATGTATTTTTCGTTAAATAGATTATTTAGGTCTAAATTTTTCATGTTGCACTTGAATCAATGAGCGCCTCGCGCAATCGGGCGATCAGCTCCTCGTTCGGACGATCGTAAAAGACCCCCACGTCACCCGCCCCCACTCCCCTCAAAAAGATATAGTAGACCCCCCCGAAGTGGTGCCGGTATGTGTAGCCCTCCTGCCGGCAGCGCAGTAACTGGTCCAGTGCGAGGGCATACAGATGATACTGCAGGAAGTAATAGGATTCCGTCATTACCGCGCCCAGCTTTCGGGCGGCGTAGGCCTCGGGCGCCCTGCCCAACAGGTTGGATTTCCAATCCACCAGGTAACTTCGCCCCTCATACATGAAAACCATGTCGATGAAACCTCTCAAATATCCCTCGACCGGCGCGAAGCTCAGCCGCTCGAGGGCCTCCCGGCACTGCCCGTCGAACAGGGTGCTCAAGAGGTTCCCGTCGATCCGCCTGAGCGGAAAATAAAATTCCATCTCATTGATCCGCTGATGGGCTTGTACCTGTGCCAGCCTTGCGCCGTCGGAACCCGGCAAGACCAGTCCGCCCAGCATCTGCATCATTCGGGCGATCGTCGCACTCCAGGAAGGGTCATACCCATGCTGCTTCAGTTTCTGCACCGCCAGACGCTCCTGCCGTTCGCGCTGCGGATCGCTGAAATCGGTATGTTCCAGCAGGTCATGGAAAAAAAGCCCGGCCCGTACGCCGCCCGGAAAATCGAACAGGCTGGAGAAGCCGGCCTGCGGCGGAGCTGCTTCCGATATGCCGTCCTGATCGCGGTCGGGCATTTCAACCGCGGCGGACCGCCCGCTGCTGGTAAGTGACGAAAAACTGACCATCCGCCACGATTCTTTTACCGGGGCGGCGAAGGTCCGACAGTGCAGTTCCGATTCAGCGGACCGAGGCGCACGACACGACGCTCCAACTTCGGCCGGCAGAGACTCCAGGCGGATGGCGCCCCCGGAGGCAGCCGCCAGCGCATTCAGTTCCTCGCGCAGGGCGCGATCCGTCAAGGCGGAAACGTCTGTCTTGAGTGTATTGTACCAATCGCCCGTCAAACTCAGCTCCTTTGCGTGCAACAGATAGGCCGGGGCCGATACCTCGCAGTTTCTGATGCGCCCCCACACCCAGTAACAGCATCGGCGTGCTCGCGTGAGCGCTACGTAGAGCATGCGCAGGTTCTCGGACAACGCCTCCTTGAGCGTTTGCAGACGATAGCGCGGGGGCAGGTCCGGCCCGATCGCCAGCGTCAACACCTGATCGGTTTCCGGATCGTGAAATACGGCCGCCTGATCATCGTCACGCACCCCGGTCCACGTAAAGGGGCAAAAGACCACTTCGAATTGCAGCCCCTTGCTGCGGTGCATGGTGATGATCTGCACCGCGTGCGCATCACTCTCCAGGCGGAGCTCCCGGGTTTCGTCACCCAGGATGCCGGCCGTTTTCTGGCGGACCAACCATTTAAGCAATCCCTCCGGCCCAAGGCGCTGCTGCGATTCGGCATGATGCAGCAGTTCGGCCAGATGAAGCAGATTGGTCACACGCCGCTCGCCGGAGTCAAGGGCCAGCAGAGGCGCTTTGACCTGTTCCTCGCGGAGCAGTCGGCTGAACATGCGGTAGAAACCATGCCGCAGCCATTCTTGATGATAGGCGATAAAACGGGTCCAGCGTCCCTCCCAGGCGGCCGATTCCGGCCCGCCGGCCGTTTCGATCAGATCGTCTGCAGCAGCGCCCATCAGGTCGGTGCATAAAGCGGTCCTGACCCGCACCGGGTCGGCGGGTTCCAGAACCGCCTGCAGAAGTAGTTGCATCTGGCCGGCCTCTTCCGTATCGAAAACATGCCCGGCGCTGTGCAGCACCGCCGGCACTTTCACGCGGCCGAGGGCTTTTTTGACGATCTGCGCCTGACGGTGGCTGCGCGTCAGCACCGCAATCGACTCGGGAGCGAGCGCATTGTCCGTTGCATTCAGCATACGCGAAATCTCCGCTGCCACAGCGGCAGAAATCCTTTCGACGGCTTCCTGTTGGGGCATCGGAGGGGTGACCACGGCCTCCGTACTCAGGGGAAGATGCCAGAGCACCATACCCGGGGCATTGGCGTCAACGGCCTGTTCGGCGGGCAGAGCCGCTTCATAGGCGATGCGCTCAAGGCCGAAGGGCTTCACCCGGTGCCCGAAAATGGTGTTGACGGCCCTGATCAACTCCGGTGCGGAGCGGTAATTGCGAAGCAGCGTATACTGCGCGGCTACATCCTGAGCGGCACGCAGATAGGCATACACATCGGCGCCGCGAAAGCTGTAGATGGCCTGTTTGGGGTCGCCGATCATAAAGAGCAGCGGTTGACGGCCGGTGAAAAGCCGTGTGAAAATCTCGTACTGCAGGGGATCGGTGTCCTGGAATTCATCCACCAGCACCCCGCGGTACTGATCCTGCACTGCCCTGGCCAGCGCTTCGCCGCTCAGTGGTTCCTGCAATGCCTGGTGCAGTTGAAGGAGAAGGTCTTCGAAATGCAGGACCTGCCGTTTTTGTTTTTTGCGCCATAGATCGTCCCTTGCCTGGCGCAGGAAACGTACTTTCAAGTAGCGCAGGTACTGGGCGAACTGCGCCTCCATGCGCGCCTGTGCATTGCAGGCCTGCTGACAGCAATCGAAGAAGGGGTGCCGGGGCGTGTTCTGTTTTTTACGCGTGGCTTTGAGCAAAAAATCGCAACTCCAGCGCTCGAAATCAGGAAGAAGCGGATAGCGGCCGTTCCAGCGGTCCATGGCGGCGGCCAGGGCATTGAGGCAGACACGGCGGGGCGAAAGGCCGGTTCGGGGGTCAGGCGTGCAAACACCGTAAAACTTGCCGTTAAGGTTGGGGGTGTCGAGCAGATCGATCACCGTGGCCCGCACATCCGGCCATCGCGCAGCCACCTGGCGGGCGATGGTGCGCCATTCGCGGATGGCACTCAACCGCGGCTTCTGCGCATCCGGGATGATACGGACATCGGGGTAGCGGCAGCGGTTGAACTCCTCGACCAGTTGTTCGGGCCCTTTCAGTCTCTGGAGGACATAGGCGGCCAGTTCGATCGGCGCGGAGGCGAAATGACGGCGCCAATAATCGTCGGCCGTTTCCTGAAGCAGTCCCGATTGATCCTGAACCAGTTCGCTGTGAAAAAGCTGTCCGGTTTCGAAGGCAAAATGCTGCAAGGCCCGTTGGCAGAACCCATGGATGGTGAAGATGGCCGCGCGGTCGAAATCGATCAATGCCGCCCGGACCCTTCGGTGGCTTGATTCGGCTTGTCCGCGTTCACGCAGTGCCGCCGCCAGTTCGTCGGAAGGACCGCCCGTCAGGGCCGTGCGGAGCGCATAGAGTCTTCTGCGGATGCGGCTTTTCAGCTCCTCGGTGGCGGCCTTGGTATACGTCACCACCAGAATCTGATCGACCGACAACCCCAGTTCAGCGACCAGGCGGACATACAGTCCGGTGATGGCGTGGGTTTTGCCCGTACCCGCACCGGCCTCGATCAAGTTTATCCCTGAAAGGGGCGCCTGCATAATATCGAAGGGGGTCATCATGGCCTCGATGCGTGTTTTATGTAAACCGCAGCCCCGCAAGGTAAAGTTCGGCTGAAGCCCGCTCCCCAATGGGTTCGCGCAGCCGAACCGGGTGGGCATCTTTTTCTCCGGAGGCTCCCGCTGCACCCATACCACAACATCGACGGGTTTGCCCATCCTTGGAGAATATATCTGGCCCTGACCGGCACCGACCGCAGCAAACGAAATGCAGCGCCAGTGAGACAGACCGTTATCCCGGTGCGCTGCCGCTGCCGCTTCAAGATGGAGCGCCACCACTCCGCGGATCGGGCTTGCTCGGGTATCCGATCAGGCACCGCTTCGCATGCGCCGCTCCAACGATATGCCCCGCAATCGCAAATCACCGTGGTGTTGCCTTTTAACTTCGGGAACGATAAAAGAGGTATTGGAGCAAAAACCCGGTGCGCATTGGATCGATCTGAACCATCAGGGTCTCCGGCGGCCGGATGATAACAGGAAGAGGCACCCATGAATGATTCATCCCGCAGCCACTTTGCAGCCAAACACCCCCCCGGCACCGTGGTCGCGCCGAACCTGCGGGCTGCACTGGAATCCCGTCTTGAAAAAGGATCCATCACCTGCTCTGTCGCTCACGATATCGCAAGGGCTCTGGCCGCCGAAAGCGCCGTTGTCGGGCAAGCCATCGATCTGCTGGAGGGGCGCATCCAAAAGTGTCAACTGGGCCTTTTCGGGTATAGTCCGGACAAAAAAATCGTCACCACCGACCAATCGGTCGCCCCCGACCTGTGTGAAGCCATTCTGATCTCCGCGCAAAACGGGCGTATCACCTGCGCCGATGCGTGGGCGGTTGCCGAGCGCTTATCGGTGCCGCGCCTCAGCATCGGAGTGGCCTGTGAATCGCTGGGCATCAAAATCGTCCACTGCCAGCTGGGCGCTTTTTAGTATTAATAAAGATTGCTTTTGACCCGGCGAGCCCCTAAGATCGGGCTACGCTAGGGGTGCGGATAAGCTGAGATTAAACCCTTGGAACCTGATCCGGGTAATTCCGGCGCAGGGAAGCGGCCCGGAAGGACGTATCGTCCGCCAGCATTCGATCCTGTCCTGTTTGCCGTATCCGCAGCCATAGCCGGATACGGCATTTTTTGTTCACGCTGCACAACCCAGGAGGGATCATGAATCCACCAACTCAAATGGCGGCTGCCCGCCACGGCGACATTACACCGCAGATGAAAGAGGTATTGGCTTCCGAACCGATCAGCCCGGAGCAGCTACTGAACGGTCTGGCCTCCGGCCGGATCGCGGTTCCGGCTAACCGCAACCACACGGCAATCAAAGGGTGCGGGGTCGGTGTCGGCCTGCGTACTAAAATTAACGTCAATCTGGGTGTTTCCCGCGATTGCTGCCGCCCCGAAATAGAATTGCTCAAAGTCCGCCATGCCCTGGAAATGAAAGCCGATGCCATTATGGACCTGAGTACGGTAGGCGGCGGCAACTTCCGGCGCCGGCTGATATCCATGTCGCCGGCAATGATCGGCACCGTGCCGGTCTACGACATTTTTTCGGACAGCCGCCTCCCGATGACCTCGATCCGCACGGAGGACTTCTTCGACACGGTCCGGCGCCATGCTGAGGACGGTGTCGATTTCATGACGATTCATGCCGGCCTGAATCAAACGGCGGTAGAGCGCCTGCGCAAAAACGATCGTCTGACGCACGTGGTCAGCCGCGGCGGCGCCATCCTGTTTGACTGGATGATCGCCAACGACCAGGAAAATCCGTTTTACGAGCATTTTGACCGCCTTTTGGAAATTTGCCGCCGGTATGATATCACCTTGAGTCTGGGGGATGGTTTGCGGCCGGGATGCCTTAAGGATGCCACCGACGCGCCTCAGATCCAGGAGCTGATCATCCTGGGCGAACTGACCAAAGCCGCCTGGCAGCAGGATGTCCAGGTTATGATCGAAGGACCGGGCCACGTCCCGCTGAACGAAATTGAAACCAACATACAGCTGCAGAAAAAGCTCTGCCATGGTGCTCCCTTCTATGTGCTGGGACCCCTGGTCACGGATGTGGCACCAGGATATGACCATATCACTTCGGCCATCGGAGGCGCCCTGGCTGGAGCCTGCGGCGCCGATTTCCTGTGCTATGTCACCCCGGCCGAACACTTGCGGCTGCCGGATGAGAATGATGTGAAGGAAGGGATCGTGGCGGCCCGCATCGCGGCCCACGCCGCCGATATCGCCAAGGGGCTGCCAGGCGCGATTGATTGGGACAACCGCATGAGCAAGGCGCGCAGCGAACTGGACTGGCCGACCATGCTCGACCTGGCCATGGATCCCGAAAAGGCACGCACTTACCGGGCTGCTTCCTTACCCGAAGACGAATCGGTGTGTACGATGTGCGGCGACTTATGCGCGGTCAAGCGCAGTCGCGCTGTCATGGATAAGATCAAGTAGGTACAGTATGTCCGTCTCCGCACCAACCGATCAACCGACAACCGGCATATACATTCATATACCGTTCTGCCAACGCAAGTGCCGCTACTGCGATTTCTACTCGGTAACCGGCCAGCAGCGCATCCCCGGCTATCTGGGAGCGTTGCATAAAGAAATGCAACTGACTTCCACACCCGGCGTCAAGGCCGATACGCTGTATATCGGCGGCGGCACCCCGTCTCTGCTCACTCCCCGGCAGGCCGGACAGATCGTGGATTGGTCGGCGCAATACTTCAATTTGGAAGCCGGAGCCGAAATGACCCTGGAAGTCAACCCGGCGACGGTTACGGCGCGCGACCTGCAGGATTACGCCGCCTTCGGCTTTAATCGCATCAGCATCGGCGTACAATCGTTCAACGATCAACACCTCACCTTTTTGGGACGCCTGCACACCGCCGATCAAGCCCTGGCTGCCGTGAAAGCTGCCGTGAAAGCCGGTTTCATCAATATCGGTCTCGATTTGATCTACGGTCTTCCCGACCAGACACCCGGCTCCTGGAAAGCCGATTTGCTGCAGGCCCTGCGCCTGGAACCCCGGCATATGGCCTGCTACATGTTGAGCTACGAAGCGCACACCCCCCTGGAGGCCGACCGCCGGGCGGGGCGCATCGTTCCGCTTTCGGATCTGCGCACGGCCGACCTGTTCCGCATGACTCACGACTTCCTCGGCGCCGCCGGCTATGAACATTACGAAATCTCCAATTTTGCCCGAGGCAGGCGCTGGCGCTCGATCCACAATCAGAAGTATTGGAACTTTCTGCCCTATATCGGACTCGGCCCCTCGGCGCACAGCTGCCGTATTCCCCGGCGCTGGTGGAACCACCGCACTCTCGAACGTTATATGGCCGATCTTCAGCAGAATCGCCTGCCGATTGCCGAACAGGAGCAGCTGAGTCATGAGCAAAGGTTGATCGAAGCCCTGTACCTTGGGCTGCGCCAGGCAGACGGGATCGACCTGCAAGCCTTCCTGTTCGAGTTCCGGATTGACTTTAAACTTTACTTCCACAAGGCCCTTGACCGCTTCGCGGCTGAAGGCTGGCTTGTATTGGAGACCCAACGCTGCCGGTTGACCATGGAGGGCATGCTCTTTCTTGACCGCATCGTAGATGAGATGGTGGAACTGATTGGTTAAAATTTTAGACCCTGACGGCGAGCCCCTTGTATACAGACCGCCGTCCGTGTGTTACCCTTGTAGCAGAAAAATAAAAGATACGGCATAATGGACCCGATCATTCCAAATGAAGCACAACGTGAGGCAATCGAGAAAACTGCCATGTCCGGCAGCGGCCTGTGCTGGACGTGCGGCACATGCGACTCCGAATGCCCCGTTTACCTTTACACCGGCCGCCTGCGCCCTCAAATCATCGTTCGAATGGCCAATTTGGGAATGCTGGACGAACTGATGGCCTTACCTCAAATCTGGTACTGCCTCGGCTGCCGCCGTTGCGGAACGGGATGTCCCAACCAGGTAAAGCCTTTCGAGTTGACGCGCTACCTGCGCAATACATTGCTGTGCAACAGCCGCGATGGCGCAGCATTGTCAGCCGCCCTGCGCAAGCTTATGGGAAATTTTCAGAGAGTTCGCTATCGTTCCATTCTCAGGGCAATGCATAACGAACAGGTCGCGATATCGGAGCGCGAATGGTATCAATGGCTCGAAAAGCCGATTCGTAATTCGATTTTCAAAGAGATCGAACTGGGTGTGCCGACCGAGCCGCTCAAAGCTGAACTCCCCCACGCCCACTCCCCCCGGGTATGCCTTTCCTGCAGTGAATGCAGCAATTGCTGCCCCATCTTCCACGAGAGGTCGATATTCGATCCTCAGCATATCATCCGTATGTCCAACCTTGGCTTGACCGGAGAACTGCTCAAGTCGCCTTCCATATGGATGTGTCTGGGCTGCCGGCGGTGCGCCCAAACGTGCAGTCAACTGGTCAGCGGATATGATGTCATCCGCCGCCTCCGGCTGCTTGCCGTTGAGCGGGGAGAAGTCGACCCGCACTTTCCCTCCCGCCTGCTCGAACTCGAGCGCCTGATCTACCCGCGGCTTCTGGATGAAATCGATCATCTGGTTGGAATGTTCGGGCTCCAATCCGGACGCTGAACCTACGGCTGTATAAACAACCTCGTACAGCAGGCTAAAACATCCGTGCGTCTGGTGTTCTGCCTGACGGCACGCCGTTGATACCGACTCCTCCGGCTTAACGAATCTTGCGCCGGCCGTCGTAATCCGGCGCTACGCCGCCCCGGCTGCGTATGTACTCGGCAAGCACTTCGATGCGTCGCCTTCCCGTATCCCGCAACCCAATGCCTTTGAGCCATCTTCTGGCAAAGAAGGAGTTGGCCGCTCCGGTATAGATCCGATCATCGACCAGCGGTCTTCCGCCGCAGTATGCTTCTCTCAGTTTCCGGTCTTCGATTCTGTAGCGTATCCCCGAGACCGCCGGCCTTTCCGCCAGAAGCAGCCGCCTGAGCGTCGTGCCATCGATATTAAATGTGACGATGGTATCATCAAAGGGGTCCATGGCCACCAGGTCGCCGCGGGTGATCGGTCCTTTGACCAGGGGCGAACGGACCCCCCCGATGTTCTCAAGCACCAATTGGGTCTTGAAAGTTGCGCGTATGGCATCGGCCATCAGGTTGTACTCGGCAAGGTCGTCATTGAGGGTGACGAAATCCCCTGCTGCATGGCCGATGACTTCGCCGTAGCGGCCGGCCAGAGGCTTCCAGAAACGGTCCACCACAGCGGCTACCGCCGGATCGGGGGGCAGTTCACGGGTCACTGGAATCAAACGCGCATGGTAGCGCTCCACGTACCAGCGCCCCATGTCGTCTTTGGTAAAGAGCAGGTCAAGACGGCCCAACTCTCCACCCCACTGATGATTCTGAACCAGAATGGTCCCGCCGATCTCGTGTGCCTTTGATTCTCCGCCGCGCCATACGAATTTGCCGGAGGGCAACCGTGAATGGGAGTGCCCGCCGATGATCACATCAATCTCCGGGATGCTTTTGGCGATGCGCTGATCCACCTTGTCGCCGCAGTGCGAAATGGCGATCAGGATATCGGCTTGCGGTTTTAAAGTGTCAGCCATGCGGCGCGCGCTTTTCAACGGATCGGAAACGATCACGCCCTGCCGCGCCGCGGGATAGGCGCCGGCCTCTCGGGTCAGCAGTCCGAACAGAGCAATTCTCAGCGAACCAATCCTCTGGATGGTGTAGGCGCTGGCCAGCAACCGGCCGTCGGATTTCAAAAAGGCATTGGCGCACAGGACCGGATAGCGGGCCTGGGCAATCAGTTTTCGGGTTTGGGCAAGCGAGCGGCTGAATTCATGATTGCCGATGGCGGCGAAATCGTATCCGACCGCATTCATAGCGGCAACATCGGCTTCACCGTGATACTCTATCGAAAAAGCTGTACCGTCGGAGAAGTCGCCGGCATCCACCAGCCACACGGTGGCTCCTCGGCGATCAAGCTCAGCACGTATGCGATTGACCAGCGTGGCGCGCCGGGCGATACCGCCGATGTCGCTGCGTTTGGCAAGCTGCGCCAATTCCGAACCCTGCGGGACGACCTCAGGATAACTGAAAGGCAAAAGATGCCCATGCGTATCGTTGGTGTGCAGAATCGTCAGCGCTGCCGATTCGGCCCGAACGGCCGTTGAGATGCACAGCAGTACAACCGTGACGATCGCCAGCCGGAGGAAACGATGCATATATCGCTTTCTGAGGAGTGCAGTAACTATTCCGTCCCCGTTATTCGATAGCGCACTGGCCTAAATAGCGGAAAAGTGCACGCGCCTGTTTTCGTCGCAGGTGTTCGGGGGTCGTGGGGTCTACGGCTTCCTTGGCCATAGCGGCAAGTTTGGTGCGTTCAAGGCACGGGTAGGTGTCGATCAGCCATTGCAAGCGCTCCTGGTTGCCCTCCAGCAGTTCATCGCGCCACCGTTCGAGCTGTTTGAAGCGGCGCACTTCGAGGCTGTGACCTTGCGCCATTATTTCCAATTTCTGATGAATGGGTGCGGCATCGATCTGTCGCATAAGGCTGCCGATGTACTGAAGCTGCCGGCGGCNNTACGGCGCGCCGCCGTGACGGCCTGCCGGAGTTCTTCGCTCAGATCGAACCCATTCAGCTGGGCATCGTTCAGTTCCACCAGCCGCTCGCCCAATGTCTGCAGGTTCAAGGCCTCTTTCTTTTTGCGCGTACGGCTGATTCCATTTGCGGGTTGGTCCGGGTGATGCGGTATGCTTTTATTTTTCTTCATAGATAGCTTCAGCGCAGGACATCCTCGACCACGAAAGGCGTACTGCGGATGGCAATACTCTTTTTGCGCACCCACACCCGCACCATCGGAATCACTTCATCGTCCAAGCTCACCAGGTTGGCCAGCTCTTCCACATACGTGATATCGACCAGCTCGAATTCATAATAGAAGGTGCTGGTGCTGCAAGGGTCCACCACCAGGATCACCCGATACGGGTCGTGCGGATGTTTTCGCGGCGATCCGCTGAAGGCCACGTGCGTCTGACGCAGATGTCCTTTGCTGTGGGGTTTCTTGAATTTTTCGATTTCCCAGCTGGCAGTTTCCTTAATCAACAAGGCCGTGTTCATGGTTCTGCTCCTTGATGATAGTTTTGAGACAGGCTCGGTCCCCCTCGGTACGCCCCGCAGTCCTACTGAAGGTAAGTTTTGATGTCCGCCACCTTACGAAGTTCGGCCAGGTGGGTTTGGACTTTCTCCTGAATGCCCTGATTGCGCAGATTCTGTTTGATCTTTTCCTTGGCTTCGTCAAAGGTGACGGTATTGCTTTCGCGGCGATCCAGAATCTGGATCAAATGATAACCGAAATTTGTCTCCACCGGGTCGCTGACTTCGTTCACTTTCATACTGAACGCTTTATCGCTGAATGGTTTGACCATCTTGCCCTGAGCGAAATAGCCCAGATCTCCGCCATTAGCGGCGCTCGGGCACTCGGAATGCTCTCTGGCCAATGCGGAGAAATCTTCACCAGCGTCGATGCGTTTCTTAAGTTCCTCGATCTTTTTTCGGGCAGCCTGTTTGGTTTCGGTTGTTGCCCCTTCTTCGACCTTGATCAGGATATGTCGCGCATGAACCTGTGCGGGTTGAGCGAAATAGGCTGGATTCTGATCGTAGAAGCTCTTGGCGGCCTCATCGCTGACATCGATGCTGGAGATGATCTCTTTATCGAGCCATGCACGGATGGCCATCTTCTGCTCCATCTGCTCTTTGATCTTTTTTTCAGTCAGATGCATCTCGGACAGAAGCTGCTGGAACTCCTGAGGGTCTTTGTAGCGCGCCTTGAGGGCGTCCATTTCTTCTTCCACTTTGCGGGCGTCGATTTTCAGTCCTTGTTTCTGGCTCTCTTGATAAAGCAGTTCCTGATTGATCATTTCGTCCAACAGCTGGCCCCGAATTTCGCCCATGCGCTCCTCGGGCAGGATCTGGCCTTGCTGTTCCATTCGTCTTTGAAGCAGCGTGATTTCAGTCTCGAAGTCCGCATAAGGGATCGCCTTGCCATTGACAGTGGCCGCATTCGGAGGTTGCGGAGAAACCTTGTTTTCAACCGGCGTGCCGGCCTTTGCAGCTGATGGGCCTGCCGGTTCAGCGGCGGCTGTCGACACGCCGAATACCATCGCAATCACGATGATGCTTAAGATATGCCACCAATAAGTACGATGCATGGGGAATAACACCTCCTCATAATAAATGCCCGTTCGGGCTTTTTCGCTGACTATTAGCTTACCGATAGCCTAAGTCGTTGTAAATAAAAAAGACACTGTAATTTTCTGCTAAATTTCTCCTTGACAGCGGATCTTCTTTCCGGGTAGAGGTAGGCCATCATCAACCTCATTGGAGCAACAGGTTCAGTCCGTGATCACCCCGACCGCCAAACGGAATAAAGTTCGCGCCTATTACTATTATTATGAGACCAGTGTCGGGGTGCCTGGGCTGATATGATGTAAACAAATCGAAATTCCATGGCCGCAGGCGCTCAGCCTGCGGCCTTTTTTTTTGCTGCGCCCGGCACGGGCGCTGTCCTGAAGGTGCAAGTCGCGAAGCGAACGGCAACGGCGCAAGGGAGACCGAGCGCGGAAGGAAGCCGGGAGCGTCAAACCGCGAACCGATGGACAAGAACCGGATACAGGCGACGCCGGCGGGGCGAGCGGGCAAAGGGCCGCGAAGCTTCGATGGCCAAGATTGAACCCCTTTACCGAGGAAATGACCATGCAGACTCACGACATCAACATCCACTGCTATGCACCATTGATTTCACCCGCGGAGTTGGAGAACGAAATGCCCGTTACGTCCGAATCGGCGTACACTGTGGTCGAGGGACGGCGTGTCATTCAGGATATCATCGGCCAGCGCGACCGACGCCTGATGGTGATTACGGGTCCATGCTCCATTCATGATGAAGCGGCGGCCCTGGAATATGCGCGCCGTTTGCGGCAGTTGCAGGAGAAAGTCAGAAACAGCCTGGTGCTGATCATGCGCGTCTACTTTGAGAAACCGCGGACGACACTCGGTTGGAAGGGGTTGATCAATGATCCTTTTCTGGACGGGAGCTGCGACATGATGTCCGGCCTTCGGAAGGCACGCCGCTTGATGTGCCGGATCACCGCAATGGGCGTGCCCACGGCGACCGAGTTACTGGATCCGGTAACACCGCAATATCTCACGGATCTGGTCTGCTGGGCCGCGGTCGGCGCACGCACCACAGAATCCCAGACCCACCGGGAAATGGCCAGCGGCCTGTCAATGCCGGTCGGTTTCAAAAACGGAACGGATGGCGGACTCGCCACGGCCATTAATGCGATTATCGCCGCGCGCTCCCCCCAGAGTTTTTTAGGCATCGATCGGCATGGACGCAGCTGCATCGTTCGGACGACCGGAAATCATTGTGCCCACCTTGTTTTGCGGGGTGGATCACGTCCCAACTATGATTCGGTCAGCATCAGGGATGCACTGGAGCAATTGAATCAGAAAAAATTACCGGCTACGGTGGTGGTGGATTGCTCGCACGACAACTGCCGCAAGCGTTTTCAGGAACAGTCAATGGTGTGGCGGGACGTAGTGAAACAGCGGATCGGCGGCAATGACAGGATTGTCGGCCTGATGCTCGAAAGCAACCTGCACGAAGGCACACAGGAGAATCTCGGCGACCTGGCACGCATGCGGTTCGGCGTTTCGATCACAGATGCCTGTATTTCGTGGGAGAATACGGTCTCCATGATCGCCGCGGCCCACGAACAGTTGACCGCTTGTCTACCATCAAGCCCGGTGGTTTCCGCTCTGGCCGGCGCGGAAGCACGCAGTGCGGACGTAAGCCTTTTTGCTTGACCGGTCATTTGCGATATTCTATGGTTGGACCGTTTTTCAGGCGCACAACTGGCTGAAAACACGATCCGATCAGTCCGCCCGTATCAATAAGCCCAAAGATCATCGCGCTGCATTGCGCAACGAAGACATGCACTGAGTTCTTGTTATCAGGCAATTGAGAAGTGTATCGCCGTGTTGACCCAAATGGAACGGATGAGGCCATGGGCCGGGCTGCGGGATCGGATCTTTGAAAAGACCGTCGGTCAGTTCAAGGAGCATCCGGCAAGGTGCCGGATAACTCTTTCAAAAAATTAAAATGAGGGAGGTTTTATGAAGAGAAGGTTCTTAGTGGGATTGACGCTGTTTGTTTTTCTGGCAGTGGGGTTCGTCGCTCCGGCGCTTGGAGAAGACATCGAGTTGTGGAAAAAATCAACCCTCAACGAGATCATTCAACGGGGTGAATTGCGGGTCGGGTTCGAAGCCGGCTATCTGCCGTTCGAAATGGCCGACAAGAAAGGTAACTTCATTGGTTTTGACATCGATATGGCGAAGGAAATGGC
This sequence comes from Desulfobacteraceae bacterium UBA2230, assembly GCA_002348005.1. The sequence goes on from DDYQ01000102.1 coordinate 15,499, forward strand.
CAAGGCGATGAAGGTGAAGTTCGTGCCCGTCAATACCGCCTGGGATGGTATCATTCCGGCCCTGGTCACCAAGAAGTTCGATATTATCATGAGCGGCATGACCGTCACCCAGGAACGCAACCTGAGCATCAACTTTGCCGAACCCTACATCGTAGTCGGTCAAACCGTCATGGTTAACAAAAAGCACGAAGGCCAGGTCACTTCTTACAAAGATCTCAATGACCCCAAGTACACCATCACCTCCAAACTGGGGACCACCGGCGAACAGGCGGTCAAGCGCCTGCTGCCCAAAGCGAACTACAAGTCCTTCGAATCGGAATCGGAGGCTTCTTTGGAAGTGCTCAACGGCAAAGCCGACGCCACCGTGTATGATCTGCCGTTCTGCGCAACCTTCATGGCCCAACAGGGTGCCGGAAAGCTCATTTTCCTGGACGAGCCGTTCACCTTCGAACCGCTGGCATGGGCAATTCGCAAGGGCGATCCGGACTTCGAGAATTGGCTGAACAACTTCCTGCGTCAAATTAAAAATGACGGCCGCTATGACGAGATCTATAATAAATGGATCAAGAGCACCGATTGGATCAAGGATATCGAGTAGCAAGCAACCGTGGAATACTGTTGATATATCGTGAGCAGGCCGGCCGCCCCCGACAGGGTTTGCGCCGGCCTTTTTTGTTCCCCGAATGCCCGATCGAAGTGACAACCGGCAGAAGACAAACGGTAGCCCAATGGAAAAATCAAGTTTGGACCGGAATCGCAGCAGACTGAACTACTTCAGCTGGGTGGGGATATTCTTCCTGTCCCTGTTTGTACTTTTAGGCGCCATCTACTTTGCGACCATCAAAATCGACTACGTCTGGCGCTGGGCCGCGGTCCCCCGCTATTTTTACTACCACGAAGAAATCAAAATCGCCGCTCCTGCACCGGGCACCGTCGCAGCTATTACCCAGAGCGGAAATACCGCTTCCGTTCAGTTGAAAACCGAAGACGGCGAACTGTTGCCGGTACGGATACCCGGTGCGGACGTCTGGGTGGACGAGGGCGATCGGATATATGCGGGCGACACACTGGGCAGTTACAAGGAGTGGCGTCCGGGCATTCTGGTCCAGGGCATGTGGATCACGCTCAAGGTCAGTTTATACTCGATTGTATTCGGGATCATCATCGGCCTCGTCGGCGGCGTGGCACGCCTCTCCACGAATCCGGCTTTGAAATGGTCCGCCATTACTTATGTTGAACTGATACGAGGATCTCCGCTGCTCGTTCAAATCTTCATCTGGTATTTTGTGCTGGCGACTTTGTTCAACGAACTGCTCAAGCGGTACGGCATATCCGAAATACCGGCAATCTGGTATGGTGTCGCCGCGCTGGCCTGCTTCACCGGCGCCTATGTGACGGAAATCGTACGGGCCGGCATTCAGTCGATCCACCGCGGCCAGGTTGAAGCCGCGCGATCACTTGGTATGACCGGTGCCCAGTCACTGCGATACATCACCTTACCCCAGGCGCTGCGAAGAATTCTACCGCCACTGGCGGGACAGTTTATCAGCTTGATCAAAGATTCTTCACTGTTGGGCATGATCGCCATCCGTGAATTGACCAAGGCGACCCGTGAAGTCATCACCGTCAGTTTGCAGCCCTACGAGTTCTGGTTTGTTTGTGCGGTGCTGTATCTGGTATTAACGTTCGCGCTGTCCATGTTTGTTCAATATCTGGAGAGGAGGCTGGCGATAAAGTGATCGACGTCCAGAATGTATCCAAAATCTTCTACGTGCCGCACAAAATTCACGCGCTTACCGACGTCTCACTGAGAGTCGGGGCGGGAGAGGTGGTGGTGGTGATCGGGCCCTCAGGATCAGGCAAGAGCACCCTGCTGCGCTGCTTGAATCATCTGGAAACCGCAAATCATGGGCATATTCTGATCGACGGCATCGATATCCTCGATCGCCGTACCAATATCAACAAGGTGCGGGCCGAGGTCGGCATGGTGTTCCAGTCCTTCAACCTCTTCGCGC
>DDYQ01000094.1 GCA_002348005.1 Desulfobacteraceae bacterium UBA2230
GACCATCGCCGCGGCGGACGCGCACTTCGGAGTGAAAGGGACGCCGCTCGTGCGTGCAGGCCAGGAACTCGCCGGCGTGGGCGTGCCGGTCATCGGGGTGCAGCAGCCTTTGCCAGCGGCCGCCTTTCACTTCATCGAGAGTGACCCCGAAGAGCTCCAGAAATGTCCGGTTCACGAACTGCAGCCGGCCCTCGGCATCGTTGACCCACACGATAAGCGGCAGTCCGTCGGCCATGATGCGGAAGCGCTCCTCGCTTTCACGCAGCGCGGCCTCTGCGCGCCGGCGCTCGGTGATGTCGCGCAGGATTCCCTGAAGCCGGCCGTCGGGCAGTTTGCGGGCCACGATCTCGCCGGTAAATGTCGAACCATCCTTGCGGCGCAGGCTCCATTCGCTCTGCGTGACCCGTCCGTCCGCGAGTCTTTCGATCTCGGGCGCGAGGCGCGGAACCTCCTCCGGCGTGACCAGATCGGCCAGCGAGCGGCCGATCAGCTCCTCCCGGCAATACCCGAACTGCTGGCAGCCGGCCAGATTGACATCGAGCAGCCGGCCTTCGACATCCACCACGTAGATGCCGTCCACCGCCTGCTCGAAAAGCAACCGGAAGCGCTCTTCGCTCGCCCGCAGCGCCTGCTGCTCCTGCTCGCGCTCGGTGATGTCCATCACGACCCCGTGCCGCTGGAGAGGCCGGCCCCGGGAGTCGAATTCAACCCGCCCGCGAAGCATGACCCAGCGGATTTCGCCGTCGGGCATGATGATCCGGTGTTTGGTGCTGAATTCGGACTGACCGGGATTGTTGAGGCTGGCACGCACTTCGGCCACGATCCGCTCGTGGTCCTCGGGGTGCACGGCGGTGGGAATGCCGTCTTTCAGGGTCAGGGGCCGGTCGGGGCCGAAGCCGTGAACGGCCTGAAATTCAGGCGACCAGAAGTCTTCTCCGGTCTGGAAGTTGCGCGAGTAGGCGCCGATGCGGGCCGCCTGGGCCGCCAGCTTGAAGCGCTCCTCGCTGTGGATCAGGACCTGCTCGGTCTTCTTCCGTTCGCTGATATCCCGGCCGATGCAGTAGACCAGCCCCTCGGTGGGATGGGGCGCCGTGTTCCACTCGATCCACTTGTAGGCGCCGTCTTTGCAGCGGATGCGATTGTCGAAGCCCTTCAGCGTGTTGCCCGGGGCCGGGTCGGCGAGGACCTGTCGGGTGTGGGCGCGATCGTCGGGATGGACCAGGTCCAGAAACGGAAAGGCGAGCAGTTCTGCCTCGCTCCAGCCGAACGTTCTGCAGTACGCGGGGTTGACGCGCTTCCAACGGCCCTCGGGCAAAGAGGCTATCGCCAGCAGGTTCAACGACAGCCGGAAAAACTGCTCCAGGTCGAGATCTGCCCGCCCGGGCGCTGCATGCCGCTGCCGATCAGGAGCGGCCTCGGCAAGCTGCCGCCGCAGCCCGGACAACTCCTCGATCAGCTGTTCGCGGGTCTTGTTCTCGTCAGGACAATGGCAGGAAGGATGATGTGTGGACATGGGCCACCCTCCGCTCTCGTGTTGAGATACGAAAATCTATTCTAAGGTTATCCGTTTCCGGAAGACAACGATTTTTATTGCATTTTTACGGGCATTCGACTTTCGGCTTCGTCACCTGGCGCAGGACCCCCGCGGCAGGATCGGGAAGGCGATACCGCCGGCCGGCATTTGCCCTCTGCGCTGCCCGGGTGGGCGCCCGGCGGGCGCGCAGCCACTGCGGCCCGGTGGTTTGGCCCCCGATTTTTATTCAAGGCGGTTGAGTTTTGTTGGAATTCTGATATCTCACACGATCGGAAAAGCCGAACCGGCTGGACGGGGGAAGGCTTTTGCGACATTTTGACGTGAATCGAACCGCCCACTATAAGGCGAGGGTGAGCCGCATGCTGCCCCGAAAAGCAGACGTGATCGTCATCGGCGGGGGGATCATCGGCGCTTCGGTGGCCTACCACCTGGCCCTGAAACGCGTCGACGTCCTGCTTCTGGAAAAGTCCGAATTCGCCTCGGGCACATCGAGCGCCTGCGACGGCATGGTGTTTCTGCAATCCAAGAAACCGGGCGTCCACCTTGCGCTGGCCATGGCGAGCCGCAAGCGTTTTGAACATCTTGCCCAGGAGCTGGATTCCGATTTCGAACTGCGCTGCAGCGGAGGCGTGATGACCATCGCCGGCGAACCTGAATTTCTGGCGGTGCAGCGCTTCGTCAAAGAGCAGACGGACGCCGGACTCGAGGTCTCCATCCTGGATGGCCACCAAGCCCGCGAACTGGAGCCCTGTCTTTCACCGGCCGTCGACGGCGCCACCTTCTGCCCCCTGGACGCCCAGATCAACCCCATTTATTTGACCCTCGCCTTTCTCGAGGCCGCGAAGCGGCTGGGCGCCAGAGTGTTTGCCCGCACCCCGGTGGCCGCCATTCGCCCGGCAGGCGGCGGCCTGCATTCCGTCCACACCCCTTCGGGGGTGGTCGAAAGCCCTACGGTGGTCAATGCGGCCGGCGTGTACGCACCGGAGATCGCGAAGATGGTGGGCCTGAAGGTTCCGATCACACCGCGCCGCGGCCAGATCATGGTCAGCGAGGCGCTCCCCCCTCTTCTGGCGCGCTGCCTGATCTCCGCCTCCTATGTCGCCGCCAAGTACGACCCGGCGCTGGCCGGCGCCGGGCAGATGGGCATCTCCATCGAGCAGACCGGCAGCGGCAATTTTCTGCTGGGCTCCACCCGGGAGTTCGTGGGGTTCGACCGGCGCACCACGCCGGAGGCCGTGAAGACGATCCTTGCGCAGACGACGCGCATCATTCCGCGCCTGAAAGACGCCCACCTGATCCGGACCTTCGCCGGACTGCGCCCCTACACGCCGGACGGCCTTCCCGTCCTCGGCCGGACCGCGGTCGAAGGCTTCGTGATGGCGGCGGGGCACGAGGGCGACGGCATCGCCCTGTCGCCCATTACTGGACAAGTCATTGCCGAGCTCATCGCCGAGGGCGCGCCCGGCACTTCGCTGAAACCCTTCGCACTTGAACGATTCGCGCTTCAGGAGCCGGCATGATGCAGGAATTGAGAATTGCTTCGATTTCGCGGGGCCGCCGGATCAACATCCGGGTCAACGGCCGGGAAGTGGCCGCCTGCGAGGGGGAAACCGTGCTGGCCGCCCTGGTCGCCGCAGGAATAAAAACGCTGCGGGCGAGCCACGTCCAGGGCGAAGGCCGCGGCGCGCTGTGCGGCATGGGGGTGTGCTACGAATGCCTGGTGTCCATCGACGGGCGGCCCAACCAGCGCGCCTGCATGACCGAAGTGCAGGATTCAATGGAGATTGGCATCGATGGTGCGAAAGCAGTGTGACGTGGCGATCGCCGGCAGCGGTTTTTCAGGCCTCGTGGCGGCGAACATCCTGGCCGATCGGGGCCTGCGCGTCCTGGTCCTGGATGAGAACGCGCGCATGGGCGGCCAGGTGCTGCGGTCCCTGCCCTGGCCCGGCGGCCCGCCCGGCCCCGATGGACTGCGGCGCCGCGGCGCCCGGCTGATCGACGGGATGAAGGCAAAGCCCGTCGAGGTCCTCAACCGCACCAAAGTCCTGGATATCGGCGACCACCTGGAGCTGACGGCGGAGCGAGAGGAAAGGCAAATCATCTCCGTAGCGCCGAAGGCGCTGCTGCTGGCCACCGGCGCCCGGGAAAAGTTCATGCCGTTCAAGGGCTGGACGCTGCCCGGCGTGATCTCGACGGGCGCCGCCCAGATCCTGATGAAAGGCTCGGGCGTCCTGCCGGCGGGCAGCATGCTGGTGTCCGGAACCGGCCCCTTTCTGCTGGCCCTGGCCGCCGAGTATCTGAAAAACGGCGGCCGGCTGCTCTCGATCCTGGATTTCGGCGGGCCGGCGGAAAAGCTTCGCGGGGTGCAGCACGCCGCGTTCTCCAAACTCCTGGAGGGCGCCCGCCACATGGCCGCGCTCCTGATGGCGCGAACGCCCTACCGCCCCCGGACGATGGTGCTGGAAGCCAGGGGTCGCGGGGAACTGGAAGCGGTCGTGGCCGCCAAAGTGAGCCGCCGGGGCAGCGTCGTGCCGGGAACCGAAAGGATCTACCGCACCGGGTGTCTTGCGGTGGGCTGGGGCTTTGCGCCGAACCTCGAACTGCCGCTACGCGCCGGTTGCGCCCTGACCCACGACCCTGCCGCGGGAGGATGGGTGGTGCGGGCGGGCGCCGGGCTCGAAACCTCGGTGGCGGGCATATTTGCCGCCGGCGAGATTACCGGCGTCGGCGGGGCGCTCAAATCGATCCTCGAGGGCGAGCTGGCCGCCTGCGGGATCCTGAAGAAGCTGGGCGCCGGGGTCGACAGCGGGCGCCTGCGGCTTCTGGAGCGGCAGCGGGACCGCCATCTGCGCTTCGCGAAGTACTTCAACCGCCTGCACGCGGTTCCCGCCGCGCTTTTTGCGGACATCCCGGACGAGGTCACCATCTGCCGCTGTGAAGATGTGAAGATGGCAGATATCCGCAGGGCGGTGAACGGCGGCTGCGACACGCCGGCAATGCTCAAGCGGGCGCTCAGGATCGGGATGGGCAACTGCCAGGGCCGGACGTGCGCGCCCATCGTCTACGACATCCTGGCCGCCCTGACGAAGCGGCCCGCCGAAGATATCCCGCCCCTTTCGGTGAGAGGCCCGGTCAAGGCGGCGGCGATCCGTTCATTTCTGGAGCCGGACGAACCCGCGTAACCGTGCGCCGCGGAAGGCTTCCGTCACGGATCGGGGAACCCGCCCCGTTTCAGGCTTCCGTGCACATGGCGGATCAGGGTCAGCACATCGAAAACCGGCACCTTCAGGACCGCCTGAACCGCTTTGGCGTAGGGCGGCATGTTGGTGCATTCCAGGACCAGGGCGCCGATCTCCGGGTGGGCTTCGGCCATCTGCTGCGCCGCCCGCACCATTTCGCGCCGCACTTTCTCCGCGTCCAGCGAAGGTTTGCCCTCGATGAAGGCGCTGGTGAACTCCCCGGCCCCTTCCATGCCCATCACGACCATGGGGATATCCTGGATGCCCACCCCGGCGAAGTGCCGCTGCGTCAGGGATTGGGCGCTGGCGGTGAGCACGCCGACCTTTTGCCTGCGGTTGAGCGCGGCATGGGCGAGCGGCACCTGCAAAAGACTGGAGCTGAACACCGGGATATCGACCGCCTCGGCCAGCTCGCGTTGAAAGATCGCCAGAAAACCGCAGCTGGTGAAAATGGCCTGCACGCCCTGGGTTTGCAGGAGGCGGGCGGCTTCCCGGAACGGTTCGAGCAGGCGCGCATCGGCCGCCCGAACCACACGGCGGGCCGATGCGCCGGGCACGACCTGGTAGCGGACGGGGAACGCAAAGGTGCGGGGATTGCCGATATCGCCGGGGATCCGCGGGAAAACGGTGTCCAGCATGATGATGCCGATGGCCGCCGCGCCGGGCGGGCTTGCGGTGCCGGCCGCTTTCATAAGTTCCTCCTCAGGCAGGCGCGCCGCAGCCGCTGCTGAAAACAGGCGGCAGGAGCGCCGCGTTGCCCGGCGGCCGGTCAGGGGTGCTCCAGGGCCACCCGACCCGCCTTGCGCTTGCGGGCCAGGGCCCACAGCAGAAAGGTCAGCATCACCAGGGAGGCCGCCACCAGCGTAAGCGGCTGGCCGATCACGCCCCGGTGTGCGCTCAGGACGATGCCCCCGAGGGCCCCCGCGGCCATGACCAGCCTTTCGATCGGGCGCAGCGACTTGAAGAAGTAGCCGGTGAGCGCCGCGCTTAGAAAAAGGATGGCGATCAGCATCATCAATACCACCGACACGATCTCGGTCGCCGAGCCCCTTAAAATCAGGGCCTGGTTGTGAATGAAGACAAAGGGGATGACGAAGGCGACCAGGGCCAGCTTGAAGGCTTCGAAGCCGGTCTGCAGCGGCCGGGACCCGGCGATGGAAGCCGCGCAGTAGGCCGGAATGCACACGGGCGGAGTGACCTCGGCCAGAATGGCGAAGTAGAAGACCAGCAGATGCGATGCCAGCAGATCGGTGCCCAGGGCCAGCAGGGCCGGTCCGCCGATCGTGACGGCGATGATGTAGGCCGGGGTGCAGGGCATGCCCATGCCCATCACCAGGGAAGTGAAGGTGATCAGCATCAGGGCCGGCAGCAGAAAGCCCCCGGACCAGTGGTTGATCACCGTGGCGATGCCCAGGGCCAGTCCGGTGTGGGTCACGATGGCCACCACCATTCCGGCGCCGGCGCAGGCCAGGGCGATCATGATCATCTTCTCTCCGGCCATTCTCAGCGCATCCAGCAGTCTTCGGGGCGTCAAGGCGGTTTTCTTCTTGAAGAAGCTGATCACGAAGGAAAGCACAATGGCGCCCATGGCGGCCATGAAGACCGAATAGCCGATCACCAGCATGGCCACCAGGCCCACCAGGGGGATCAGCAGGTAGACATCTTTGATGATCACCCCAAGGGGCACCATCAGGTCTTCTTCCTTCATGCCGCGCAGGCCTTGCTTGACGGCGATGAAGTGAATGCGGATGATCAGACTGGCGTAGTAAATGAGCGCCGGCAGAATGGCCGCCATGCAGATTTCGAGGTACGGGATGCCCGTGATTTCGGACATCACGAACGCGCCGGCGCCCATGATCGGCGGCATGTACTGCCCGCCGCTGGAGGCGACGGCCTCCACCGCGCCGGCGAACTGGGGGCGGAAGCCGAGCCGTTTCATCATGGGGATCGTAAACGTTCCGGTGGCATAGACGTTGGCGGCCGCCACCCCGCTGATCGATCCGAAAAAGGCGCTGCTGATCACGGAGACTTTGGCCGGGCCGCCCCGGCTCCGGCCCGCCAGCCTGCAGGCCAGATCGGTGAAGAACTTCCCGGTTTCGGTACTCTCCATGAAAGACCCGAAAATCACGAAGAGCGCGACGAAGGTGGCCGAAATGCCGGTGATCGATCCATAGATGCCCTGGTCGGTGATGAGATACTGCATCTCGATGAGCTCCGCCAGGGGAAGCGGCTTGGAAAAGAAGACGCCGGAAAGATAGGGCGCCGCATAAAGATAGGCAATGGAACCGGCGATCAGGATGGTCATGGCCGGAACCACGGCGCGCCGGATCGCCTCGAGCAGCAGCACGATGTTCAGGGCGCCCAGAACGACTTCCAGGTTCGTGACCGGATCGACGAACTCCAGCCGCGAATTCAGCACGTCGTTGTAGATCATCAGATAAAGGGGCGGAAGGAGCGCCAGGAAGGCCATGATCCAGTCATAGGCGGGAATGCGCCCGGACGTCGACCGTTTGCTTGCCGGAAAGAGGACAAAGGCCATCGGCAGCAGAAACAGCAGGTGCACGCCCCGCTGAATCCTGGGCTGCATGACGCCGAAGGTCGCCGTGTAGAGCGCAAACACGGACACCACCGTCAGCCAGCCGCCGATGACTATTGCTTTCCAGCCCGATAATTTTCTCAACGAAAGATCTCCATTGCCCTGTGCATGCGTCAGCGCCGCGCGGCCTGGACGCAATCGACGGGTCGGGCCGGCGGACCGCCTGCGCCCGACCCATGTCCGTGCGACCCGGACGAAACGGCGTTATTTCATATAACCGGCCTCTTTGTAAAACTTTTCCGCTCCCGGATGCAGGGGAACCGCAACGTTGACCCATCCCTTTTCCGGAACGAAGGTCTGGTTGGCGTTGTTGATCTCGTGGAGCTCGGCCACATTCTGGCACAGTATTTTGGTGATCGCATAGGCGACCTCGTCGGACACATGGCTGCCGATCAACAGTTCGCCGGTGCTCACCACGGTCGGGGTTTCCTTGGTCTGCCCTTTGTAGGTCTCCTTGGCAATGATCTGCTGTCCGGAAGCCCTCGGCAGCGTGCCCAGATCCTGGGCCAGCTTGTCGATGCATTCGTCGGACACCGCCAGCAGGGTGCTGTCGCGGCTGACGAACATCTCGGTGACGGCCGCGGCCGGCAGGGCCAGGTGGGTGAAGACGAAATCGACATGGCGGTCTTTGTAAAGGCTGATCATGTCGGCGTAGACGGCCTGGAACACCTTGCCGCCGGCCTTTTCGATGGCTTCGGTGGAGATCCCGTAAAAGTTCAGGATATTTTCGATCAGGGGCAGGTCGGAGGTGCCTTTCGTCGGCAGGGCCACTTTGATGGCCTTGCCCGCCTTGACCAGGTCGGCCATTTCGGCCACCGTCTGGATGCCCCTGTCCTGGGCCGCCACGAAATGGACATAGTAGGTCCCGAAAATCCCGCCCAGGGCCCGCAGGTTCTGGTTGGGTTTTTCAAAAAGCGGCTCCAGGCCCTTATAGGCCATCTTGTCCACGAAGGTGATGCCCCATCCCAGGTCGTCCTTCCCGCCTGAGACCCTGGCCGGGTTGACGACGCCGCCGCCGGGGACCACCTTGACGATGATTTTGGGTTCTTTTTCGGTGATCAGGCGGGCGATGCCGCCGGCCTGGACATACCAGCCACCGCCCACCCCGCCGGCCACCCAGCTCAGGGTAACCGGCTTCAGGTCATCGGCCGCGGCCGAGGGCCCCGGCAGGGCGAGTGCGACGAACGACATGGCGATCAGAACAGAAACAATGCCTCTCCAACCCGTTTTCTTCATTTTCTTTTCCTCTTCTTTACTGGTTTATTTCAATAGACTCAAATCGGTCCGAACGGCTGCCTGCGACCCGCCGCGCGGCGGGCGGCGCGGCCGTTCCGCCGGATGCCTCACCCGATCATTGCAGTTGCGGCCCATCTCCGCCGCGCGCCCTCCGACGAAAACGGTTCCGGCGGCGGGGGCGGCACAGCCTCCGGGAAGGCGCTTGCCGGATGAGAGTCGGCGCAAACTTTTGCAGGGATGCCGCGATGCGGCAGGCAGGATGTCGCCCGTTCCGGCTGGACGGGCAGGGAAAGCGGGGGATTCCGGAAACACCGGGCTCCGGTTCCATTGAATGCCTTCAATCTCGTCCCGACAGCGCATGAGCGGTGTTCACCAGAGCGCTGCAACATTCGACCCGACTGCATTTTGAACGCCGGAATTTAGAACACGCCAATCGCGTATGTCAATATAAGATCGGCCTGCGCTCCGGCCGCGCCGGAGCGGTTCCCCTCAAGAAGTTCAGTGCACCCGGGCCACTGCGTAAATGGCTTTCAGCACTTCGGAGGAGGATGCCGATTTGCTCACGAACGCCTCCGCGCCGGCATCCCGCATGGCCCTCGCGGTGTGTTCGTCTTCGAACATGGAAAGCCCGATCACGCGCACCCCGGGCAGCTCGGCCCGGATTCTGCGCGTGGCCTCGATGCCGTCCATTTCGGGCATGGAGATGTCCATCACGATCACATCCGGCCTCAGCCGGTGGGCCAGTTCGACCGCCTCCCGGCCGTTGGTGGCCTCGCCCACGATCCGGATGTCGGGCTGGCCCGCGGTCAGCTGAATCAATCCCTGGCGCATCACCTTGTGGTCGTCGGCAAACAGGACCCGGATTCCGCCCGAATCGCAGGCCATGCTCACCCGGGAAGGCGTGAAGGGCGCGTGCGGCTCCACCTGTTGCAGCACTTCGGCCGGCGGAAGGTCCAGGGGCAGCGTCAGCGTAAACCGGCTGCCCTTCCCCGGGGTGCTTTCGACACTGAGGCAGCCGCCGACATAGCTGGCGCGTTCGCGCAGGCTGAGCAGGCCCAGGCCGACCTTCTCGGGCAGAGAATCGAGAACCGTCGGATCGAACCCCCGACCTTTATCGCTGACCGTGACGGCCATTTCGTTCGCCGAGCGGGAAAGGGCCACGGCGGCTTCTTTCACGCCGGCGTGCTTGGCGATATTGAACAACAGCTCCTGGATGGCTCTGAAGACGAAGCTTTTCAGGGGCATGTTTTCAAACTGCTCGGCCGCATCCGCCTGCAGCTGCACCGTCAGGCCGAAGCGTTCGTCCATCTGCTGACACAACCCCCTCAGGGCGGCGAGCAGCCCCAGATGATGCAGCACCGCCGGGCTGAGTTCGTGGGACAGCTGCCGCGCCTTGGAAATGGAATCGGACAGCATGCCCACGATATCCGGCAGTTTGGGCGCCCGGGGCAGTTCCTCGCAGACGGCTTCCAGCTGAAGCCGGGCCGCGGCCAGCACCTGTTGCAGATCGTCATGAATCAGCTCGGCGATACGCCGCTTTTCACGCTCCTCGGCCTCGATCAGCTCTACGGCCAACGCCTGGAGCTGATTGGCCCGGGTGCGGGCGAGCGCGGTGCGTTCGGCCACCCGCTGCTCGAGGGATTCGTTCATCTGCTTTATGGCCTGCTCCGCCTGCTTGCGCTCGGTAATATCCACTCCCGAGGAGATGATGGCCCGCTTGCCCTGAATCTCGATCACCGCCGCCGAAAGCATGCGGGTTCTGATCTCTCCGTTTTTGGTCCGGATCCGGGATTCACTGGTATTCGTACTGCCGACTGCTTCGAGCGCCTTGATCATTTCAGCGCGCTCGGCTTCGGTTACGAAACCAAGCTCCAGGGAAGTCCTGCCGATTATTTCTTCGGCCGGGTAACCGGTCAACTCGCAGTACGCCTTGTTGACCATCAGGTATCGACCGGTTTTAATGTCCGTTATGCACAGGAAACCCGGGCTTTCATGGAACAGCCTGGAAAATTTGTCCTCACTCTGCCGCAACGCCTCTTCGGCTTTTTTTCTTTCCGTGATGTCCCTTATGATGCTGATCAGTATGCTCCGGCCGTCGATTGCGGCGCCCTTGGAGCTGACCTCTACAAAAAACGTGCTGCCGTCTCTTCTGCGGTGCTCGGTCACGAAGCTGACGCCCCCGGCTCTGGCCAGCGCCATTTGTCCGGCGACAAGATGCCTGTCCAAAGGGGTGCGAAGGTCCGAAACCGGCATGGCGCGCAATTCTTCATAGCTGTAGCCGTAGGCCTGCACCGCCGCTTCATTGGCTTCGAGGATGCGCCCGTCTTCCTGATTGACGAACAGTATGATGTCGCGGCTCTCCTTCTTCAGCAGGTCGTAGCGCAGATTGAGCTCGTCGGGATTTGGGATCCGGGGGGGAAAACCGATCTGGTATTCAGTTGCCTGAGGCCGCATTCGACCTCCTTGGATAAAAGGACATACGCCAGTTATTAAGTACCTAATTGAATTTTGAAAACATTACCTGATTCCGCCTGCGCGGTCAAAGGCTAAGTCGGCCGCCGGCGCGGCGGGATGAGGCCCGGCGCGGTCGAAGGCGCTTTTCACCGCGCCCGCAACGCATTTGATGCCGCGTTGAACGCCGGTCATCCTTTTTTGCGTGCCTTCTTCCTGGGGGTGGGGGATGGGGCGGCTTCCCCGGTGTGGCCTTTGGTCTGCGGGGATCGGCCGGCCTTTGCGGCGGGCGACTTGGCCCGCGGAGCCCTGGCGGATTTTTTCTTCCGCCCTGGCCCGGGCGCTGCGGGCGATGGGGCGGACTCCGCACTGGGGCCCGCTGCGTCCGGCGATGGGGCGGACTCTTCTGCACGGCCCTTGGTCCGGGAGGCTTTTGCGGACGCGTTGCCGGACGCTTCCTGCACGGATGCCGACGGCTCAGCCGCTGCGACAGGGCCCGGCGATGCGGCGGCCTTTTCCGTACGGTCCTCGGTGGCCGGGGGATGAACGGTCCCGATGTCGGCCGCGGCTTGCGGCGGCGGGACCGCCCCTTCGGCACGGCCCGGTGCAGGGACCGGGGCGGCTTTGCCGTTATCCTGCACGCTACGCCCGGTCCGATTGTCCCGGCGGCCGTACGGGTCACGGATCATCGCATTGAACGCTTCGCGGGTCTCGTTCACCGAGTCCATCCACTGGGCCATCGTCCTGACGTGCTCCCGGGGCCATCCCGACATCTGTTCAAAAAAGGCCAGGGCCGCACGCCCGGATTGTTCCTGGACGCTGCTCACGGTGTCGAGCAGCATGCCGAAAGCCGATTTTTGAAGTTTGAAGATTTCTTTGGCCAACTGGTCTGGAACCATGCTTTCTCCCCATTTTCGTTCGGTTCAGGTTCGCCCGGGCACCTTCGCTCGGCGATCGGGTTCTGACGGGCCCGGTTGGGCGGGTGCTTTCTCAAACACCATTTCTGGGCTGGTTGCATGATTATCGCAATAAACAGTAACCCTACTTTGCATTCGGGCAAGGCTTTAGAACCGCCCTGCCCCCCTTGGTTTCCAATACCTTAAGCGATCGAAACCAAGCCGCAAAGGTGATGCCGCGCACCCTTTTACGGCCAACCGGCAGCGCATCTGCGCTTCCTCGCGCCTGAACCCCGGCGGGCACCCGGTGCTCAGAGATTTTTCCCGGGAGTAGGGTTTCAATAGAGGTTCACGGCACCGCCAAGTAGGGTTATGCCGTATTGAGACAACATTCGATATGTCTATTATACCCGCCATCCCGGTTCGGGGAGTTACCCAATCCCAATAAAAGGAGAGAAATTATGATCGCCGAGCAAATGACCAAGAGGATGATCGACCTGCAAAAATCAACATTCGACATGATGCTCAACACCATGAGCAACATCCAGGAACAGTCCGGACGCGCCACCCGGGCCTATTTCGAACAGATGGCCAGCCTGCCTCAGGAGGGCGTGAAATCCATGAGTCAATGGATGGACTCGATGAAGCAAACCCGCGAAGAACTCAACTCGATTATGCGTGAAGGCTACGACAACTGGGGCAACATGGTCGAACAAAGCATTCGCAAGACCGAGGAAACCGCCAGCCAGACGCAACGCAAAGCCCAGGAATACGGGGGCCAGGAAGGATGATTGCCATGGATCAGAACACGGTGCTCCGACAGGTGCTGCAGTTCAACAAAACCGCTTTCGACAATTCCTTCAATGCCCTGGTGATGCTGCAGGAGCAGGCTGAAAAAGCGACCCGCATGATGCTTGATCAGGCGCCCTGGGTTCCCGAAGCAGGCCGCAGCACGATAGAGGAATGGGTCAACAGCTACAGCAGGGGACGCAACGACTTCAAAAAACAGATGGATGAAAGCTTCCAGAAACTGGAAGCCCAGTTTAAATCCGACGATTGATCCCATCAGGACATGCCGGGATTGTTGCCGATCCCGGCATTCCGTCCAGCCTTCCAGGCCATGGCTGGCGTTACACAGCCGGACACCCCGAAACACCCGAACGCCCCAGCACAGTCACCTCAGCCCCGCGGCGCCGTCGAGCGCGCGGTGAACCGCCTGGCGACGATCTTCCACGTCGTTGCGATCCTCCGCATCGGGCAATCCTTCACGAGCGCCCCGGGCAATGATCTCGGCCTGCCGCCGCAGCGCGGCACGGTCTTCCGGCCGCTGCACGCAACCCGCGATCACAGTGGTCGTCTCCAGCAGCCGGATGGTCACTGCGGCGCTGGTGCGCGCATTTTGACGGATCTGGTTGAATGCCGCCTCGACAATCGCCGGAAAGGTGACGGGAGGCGCGATCACCCGCAGGTGGTTCTGTTTATCGCGGCGGAACGGCGACGGCGTGGCCCTTCCCGCCAGGCGGCACAAGGCGGAGCCCAGGCGGTCCACGCACCGGATCGCCGTAAACGGGTCGTTGACGCCGGGCGAAAGCGCCCGGACCGCGATCTCGACCAGCTGACTGAGCGCGAATTCGATATCCTGGGCCGGTGTCCGCTGGTTGCCCAGGATAATGGCTTCGTTGACTTTCGCCGTGAGCTTCTCGTCGACCCGGTCTCCGGGCCAGACCAGCGCCAGCGTCCTGCCGCCCGAAACATAGTGCCCCGGTCGCTTTTCCAATCGCAGGATCAGGTTTTCCCCGGCCGCCAGTCGAATCAGGACGTCGGCATCGATGAACTGGACGTAGCCGTCTCCGATTGCGGCCACCGGACGCGCTTCCCGCTCGAACGCGGCGGGCAGGTCGGCGGGAGCGGCGTCGGCCGCGGTCGCAGGCGCCGCACGGCCGACGTGTTCCGGAAACAGGCGATCGATGCCTTCGATCAGTTCCGCGCTGACCCGCGAGACGATCTCGTCGGCCTGGATGGAAACGGACACATGATGGATAAAGTAAATGAGCACGCCCATGCTCACGATGGCGAACAGGACGCCCAGGGTGACCGACAGATGGGGGACGAAGGCATCCTCTTCGGCATGACGGACGGTGCGCAGCACGAGCAGGCAGTAGAGAAAGGTGGCCACAAACGTGCCCAGCACCACCTGGTTCGACGTGTCGCTCATGAAATTGCGCAGCAGACGAGGGCCGAACTGAGATGAGGCAAGCGTCAGGGCGACCAGGGTCATCGAAAAAACCACTCCGGCGATGGTCATCATCGATCCGGCGATCGTGCCCAGAACCGCGCTGGCGCCTTCGGCACCGCCGGTGTAGGCCCAACTCCAGCTCCGCAGCCAGCGGCCCGCGATCCTTTCGTCCACGGCCACGGTCGCAAAGACCAGAACGACCGCGCCGAGGGCCATCAGGGAGGGGACAAACCAGAAGCTGGAACGCAGCCGGTCCCAGAGTTTGAGCAGATACACTCTCATGCGGGCGGCACCTCCTCGGGCGTGCCGACAGTGTTGATGCTGCTGTGCGACATACAAGCACAATAAGCGCGCCGGACGCCGATGCAATCAAATGCGTGGAATGCTCCGGCGGCGCGTGTGAAAGGCCCGAATCCCGCGGACATGTTCGGCAAACCCCCTTGCGTTGCCGCGGCGATCGCTTAAGTTTAATTCATTCTCGCCGGTCGTGAACGCACCATTCAATTCCTGTTCTTGAAGCCTGTACGATCCGCCGTACTTCATTCTCCTGCGGATACCCTGTGACGCCAGCATTACATCGGCAATTGAAGGGATCGGTGCCGGCAGGGCCGTGACGCACATCGGTCGGCCGAAAGCACTTATTCAGGGAGGGCGACATGTTTTTCGACAACTGGCCGGGACTGCTGCGAACCGTTACGATCGGTTCTTGTGCGTATATCGCACTCATATTGCTGCTGCGGATTTCCGGGAAACGCACCCTTACCAAGATGAATGCCTTCGATTTCGTTGTCACGGTCGCCCTGGGATCGACGCTGGCAACCGTTCTGCTGTCGAAAGACACCGCGCTGGCAGAAGGCGTACTGGCGCTGGCCCTGTTGATATTTCTGCAATTCATCATCACCTGGCTCTCGGTGCGCTCCAAATCGATCAGCCGGCTGGTGAAAGCAGAGCCCCGGCTTTTGTTTCGAAAGGGAGAATTCCTCTGGGGCGCTATGAAGGCCGAGCGCATCAATGAAGGTGAGATACTTCAGATCATGCGCAGCGAGGGGGTGACCCGTAAAGAGCAGGTGGAGGCCGTGGTGCTCGAGAGCGACGGGAGCCTCAGCATCCTGAAAGAGGCCCCTGAAGGCGGCGCGACGGTTCTTTCGAACGTTTTCGGGAAAAACTGAGCCGCCGCCCGGCGTTCCGGAAAGAAGAGGAGAAGCATTATGAACACGTATGTACGGTTCGGTTTGATGATTGCGACCTCAACCGCCTGTATGCTGGGGCTCATGTATTTAAACACTTACGCGCTGGAGCATGTGGCGTTCAGCGAGACGCGCGTCTACATGGCCATCGTGATGGGTGCCACGATGGCCGTCGTCATGCTGGCTTTCATGCTGAAGATGCATACCAACAGGCGATTGAACATCGCCATCTTCGTCGGCAGCGCCGTTTTGTTCGCCCTTGCGCTGTGGCTGGTCCGCAGCCAGACCACCGTCCAGGATGTGTCCTACATGAAGGCAATGATCCCGCACCACTCGATCGCGCTGCTGACCAGCGAGCGCGCCCGGATCTCCGATCCGCGGGTCCGAAAACTGGCCGACGAAATCATCGAAAGCCAGCGCCGGGAGATCGCCGAAATGAATGCGCTGATCCGCGACCTTGAAAACAGGCGTTAGATATCGATAACCGGGGGAAGCGGTCAATCAACTGGAGGGCGCGGGGGGCACCACCATGACGGGTACCTTGGCCCCTTTGAGCACCGACTTGATATTGCTTCCCAGGGTGGTCCCGCTCAGAAGGCCTTTACTGGCCCCCATGACGATCAGGTCGCAGCGGCTCAGCTCGCTTTGCTCCAGGATCGTCTTGACGATTTCACCTTCTTTGACGATGACTTCATGCCCGCCGAGGTCGCCCCCGGCGCCGGAAATCCCTTCGTCGTCGAAGAAAGCGTTCAGGGCCACATGAATCATCTGTTTGGAAGAGACTTTGCCGGTCAGGGCCCGCTTGGCCTCCGTCATGTGCCGATTGAGGATTTCCTTCCACCTGTGCTCACCGAAAATCGACGATATCCGGTACTGGAGCTGCCGGGGCATCTGATCGATGACATACAGCAGCACGAGCCGCGACCCGAAACTCCTTGCCACTCGGGCGGCGTGGGTAAATGCATAGCGGCTGTTTTCAGACAAATTCGATGTAAACAGAATGGTTTTATAGGTTTCCATGGACTACGCTCTCCCCCTGTATTTGGCGGTTCGTCTCACTGCCGGACACGAACGCGATGCCCGCTCGGCACAAGGAATATATTTATTCCGCTGCCGCAGCGCGTCAATTAAAAATCCCGATGCGCTGAACAAGCGCCCGCAGCGCCGTCAGGATATTATTCCTGCGGACTTCAAGGGGAGGACGCCGGCGCGGGCGGTGCCGTAGATCGCCCTGAGCAATTCGGCCGAGGAAATCGACTTGCTGACGAAGGCGTCGGCGCCGGCTTCGCGCATGATTTGCACGATGTGTTCATCCTCGTACATCGACAGCGCGATCACCCGCACGGCGGGCATCTCGGCTTTGATCCGGCGGGTGGCTTCGATGCCGTCCATCACCGGCATCGAGACATCCATCACGACGACGTCGGGCTTCAGATGCCGGGCCTGGTCGAGCGCCTCCTGCCCGTTGGCGGCCTCGCCGACGACCTGGATGTCGGGCTGGCCGATGATCAATTTGATCAATCCCTGGCGCATGATGTGGTGGTCATCGGCGAACAGCACACGCGTGCCTCCGGAAGCGGCGGTCTCAGGAGAATCCGACGGCCGGCATTCGTGGCCCGCGGCCGGATGGCGGCGCGTCGATGCGGCGGCCGTTGAACCGATGGGGATGGAAAGGATGAAGTTGCTGCCTTTGGCCGGTGCGCTTTCAATGATGAGGCCGCCCCCGATGTAACTGGCACGCTCCCGGATGCTCATCAGGCCGAAGCCCGATTTCTCCCGCAGCGCATCCAGCTGACCGACATCGAATCCCCTGCCGCGATCGCTCACCGATATCACGATGCGGTCGCCGGCGCGCGAGAGGTCGACCCGGGCCTCGTTTACCCCGGCATGCTTGACGACATTGAACAAAAGCTCCTGTACGGCCCGGAACAGAAACACATTCAGCATCGTACTTCCGATCTGCGGGGCCGCAGCGGCCTGGAGCTGTACCTCCAGCCCGAATTGGGCTTTCATCTGCCTGCCCAGCCACTGCAATCCGGCGACCAGACCGGAGTGGTGCAGCACCGCCGGACTCAGATCGTGGGACAACCGGCGCGTCTTGGCAATGGATTCTTCCAAAATTCGCTCGACGCCCTTCAGCGTGGACTCATGCGGCAGATTGCCGGAGACCGCCTGCAGCTGCATCTTGGCGGCGGCCAGCAGCTGCTGAAGATCATCGTGCAGCAGATGGGCGAACCGCCGCCGCTCGCGCTCCTCGGCCTCGATCAGGTCCACCGCGAGGGCCTGGAGCTGCTTTGCGCGGGCCTCGGCCAGCTCCGTACGCTCCGCCACTTTCAGTTCCAGGGTCTCATTCAGCTGCCGCAGGGCCGCCTCGGCCCGTTTCAGGTCTTCGATTTTCATGGTGACGCCGAACCAGCGCGCGATTCGGCCCTGGTCGTCGCGAATGGGACGGCCGATCACCTTGAACCACTCGTAGACACCGTCATGCCGCCGGACGCGGTATTCGAGATCATACGTCGATCTTTCTTCCACGGCGGCCTGCCAGGCGGCAAGTGCCCGCGGCCGATCCTGCGGGTGCAGCAGCCGGCTCCAGCCGTCGCCGAGGTGCTCGCCCACGGGCACGCCGGTGTAATCCACCCACTGCTGGCTTTGAAAGTCGCAGTAGCCGTCCGGGCGCGTAGTAAACACCATGCCGGGGATCGATTCCAGGGTCTGCCGGTAAAAGGACTCGCTCTGTTTGAGGGCCGCTTCGGCGTGCTTGAGCTGCGTGATATCCCGGCCGATGACCACAGCCCCGGCGATCGCGCCCTCCTTGTTGCGAATGGGAGCGAAGCTGTAGCTGCCCACCCAGGTTTCGCCCGTATCCTTGCGCCGCATGGTGTACTCGGCGTCTGTGGCGGTCTCGCCCCGCAGCGCCCTGGGAACCGACCACATCTGAAAGGGCGCCGGGGTTCCATCCGGCAGACGGACATCCAGAATGTCAGGGCACTCGGCCAGGGTCGTCACGCATTCCTGCTTGCTTTTGAATCTGTGGACCGTGGCGAAGGCATCGTTGAAATCGATAAAGCGGCCGGTCTCGTCGCTGATGAGGATGGCGTCCGTCATGCTGGCCAGAGCCGCCTGTAATTTGGCCTGACTCGCCTGCAGTGAGACGGTCAGGCGGTCGCGTTCGGACAGCAGTCGGGCCAGCTTGACATTGCTGTAGCTTTGCCGGGAGAGGGTGTCGGCAAGCTTGAGAAGAAAGGCCATGCCCCGATCGATGGTTTCGCGGCTGAACCGCGGGACGCGATCCAGGGCGGCCAGATATTCTTTCTCATTGAAGCCGTATTTTCGGGCCTGGGTTCGGAAAAGCTCCCGGTCGACGATCTCGTCCTCGAAAAAGAACTGCCCGGTGAAAATGTTGCCCACATGCCGGTCGGCCACCATGATGGGGGTGGCCATATCCCACATGTTGTTTTTGCACTTGTACAGGCGAGACTCGCCCTGGGCCAGACCGGACGAAAGACGGGTGTCGCTTTCGACGCAATACCGGCAGGTGTCCGGTTGAATGCGGTGAAATCGGGTGCAAATCTCCTGCCACCCGACCCCCACCAGGATTTTTCCTTTCACATCGATGATGGCCACCGGAATGCGGGTCAGTGCGTTGAAATCATCCATGAGGTTTTGCAGGGCGGGCACATCGATGAGGTCGGCAAGCTCGATCACGCCCAGGTCGCCTCGGGGTGACAGCACGCTTTCCAGTTTGCGCCGCACACGCTGCTCGCGTTCCCGCACTTCCTTCTCGACCCGGGTGTATTCCTTCTCCTGCAATTTTCTCTGGATCCAGGCATGCAGCAGCGGTGCGATCCGGCAGGCCATGGCCTCTAAAAGCGCCCGATCGGTTTCGGTATAACCGCCCTTTTTATTGGCCAGATTGAGCAGCCCGATCGCCTGGCCCTCAAAAAGAACGGGCGCGACCAGGTTGCTGCGGATCGGCGGGTGCCCGGCGGGCACCGGAGACGGTTTGTTGGTGTAGAACGATCGCTTTTCAAGCAGCGCGCGCGCCCACAGCCCCTTCCACTTCTCGGGGGGATAGTGGATGCATTTGTCTTCGACCTCACACTCGGCAAGCATTTTCGAAAGGCTGGGACAGACCAGATGCCCCGGCTCGGCAATGTAGCCGAAAACCCCGTGCGGGCTGTCGAGACCTTCCTGAACAATCGCCAGAATCTGCTCGAACAATATTTCATCGTCCCCGGCAACGGCAAAAATGCGCAGGATCCGGTTGATCAGCAGGATCTCACGGTTCCCCCTTCCCTGTTCCGGCGGCGCCGCGGATTTCAGTTTGCCGAGTTCCTCCGACAATTCGAGACATTGCCGTTCTTTGGCGGCGAGTCGGCCCCGCAGCGTATCGAGCGTTTCGACTTCCGGATGTTCTCTCGCGTATCCACTGGACATCGTGCACCTCGAATCCAACCGTCAGCTTGAAGTGATGGCGCTCCAATAAAATCTTTCGCCCGCGGCCCCGGACATTGATGAATCAGGGTTCGGCCGGCGCCGGGCGCCGGCGATGGCGGCATTGGTCTGTCCGGAATGAAGAATAGATCGACCTGAGCAACTCGGCCGAAGATGCCGCTTTGCTCACCACCGACTCGGCGCCGGCATCGCGCATGGTCTGGAAGATTTGCGCATTGTCGTGCATCGATAAACCGACCACGCGCACATTGGGAAATTCGGTTTTGATCCGGCGGGTCGCCTCGATGCCGTCCATTTCGGGCATCGAAATGTCCATGACCACCACATCCGGTTCCAGCCGCCTGACCCGCTCCAGCGCCTCCCGGCCGTTGGCCGCCTCTCCCGCGACCTGAATGCCGGGCTTTCCGGAGATCAGTTTGATCAATCCCTGGCGCATCACCTGGTGGTCGT
>DDYQ01000012.1 GCA_002348005.1 Desulfobacteraceae bacterium UBA2230
TACACCAGCGGCACCACCGGCCGCAGCAAGGGCGCGATGCTGTCGCACGGCAACCTCGGCTCGAACGCGCTGACGCTCGACGAGTACTGGGGTTTCCAGGCCGAGCGCGACGCCGGCCGGCGCGACGTGCTGCTGCACACGCTGCCGCTGTTCCACGTCCACGGGCTCTTCGTCGCGTCGCACGCGGCGCTGCTCGCGGGCGCGAAGACCGTCATGCTGCCGAAGTTCGATCTCGCGTCGGCGCTGAAGCACCTGCCGCGCTCGACGGTCTTCATGGGCGTGCCGACGTACTACACGCGCCTGCTGTCGGAACCGAAGTTCGGGCGCGAGCAGTGCGGTTCGATGCGGCTGTTCATCTCGGGCTCGGCGCCGCTGCCCGACCCGCTGTTCAACCGCTTCGAGGCGCTCACCGGCCACCGCATTCTGGAGCGCTACGGGATGACCGAGACGGGCATGAACACGAGCAACCTGATCGATCCGGCGGGCCGCAAGGCCCGGAGCGTGGGCTACCCGCTGCCGGGGGTGGCGATCCGCGTGGTGGGCTGGGACGGCGTGGATGCGGACCGGGGGAGCGTGGGCGAGGTGTGGATCAAGGGGCCCAATGTGTTCGCCGGGTACTGGCGCATGCCCGAAAAGACGAAAAATTCATTCAACGGCGGGTGGTTCATGTCCGGCGACCTGGGCTATCTGGATGCGGAGGACAACGACCGCCTCTACCTGGTGGGCCGCAGCAAGGAGCTGATCATCAGCGGGGGGTTCAATGTGTACCCCAAGGAGATCGAAAACGTTCTGGAGAGCCACGAGGGGGTGCTGGAGTCGGCGGTGGTGGGGCTGCCAGACGCGGATCTGGGCGAGCGGGTGTCGGCGGCGGTGGTGCTCAAGCCGGGCGCGTCGGCCACGGCAGAGGAGCTGACCGCGCTGTGCAAGGAGCGCCTGGCGGGGTACAAGTGCCCCAAGCGGGTCGTTTTTATCGACGTCCTGCCGCGCAACGCGATGGGCAAGATCCAAAAGAACGTGCTCACCGACAAGTGGCCGGGGGATTGAGCGCGCGTCGTCTTCGGTGGCTCGATGGGGATCGGTGCGGGGGCCTGCGCGGGAGCGCGCGGCCCCTGTTTTTATTTTGCGGGGCCGCGCAGCGCCGCGTGCGAACCGGGCGGCCGTTGCGGACCGTGCTCCGGAGTTGCACGGCCGCCGGCCGATTCTAGACGACCACCAGCAGATGCAGCTCGCGGGGGCCGTGGGCGCCGTGCACCATGACGATCTCGATATCCGCCGTTTTGCTCGGTCCGCTGATCAACGACATGCAGCGGGTCAGCCCTTCTTCGCGCATCCGGGGATCGACCCGGAACAGCGTGTAAAGCGCCTTCAGATCGGTCAGAATCTGTTCGAGGCGGATAACCGCCACATGGATCGAGGGCACCAGGGAAACGCTTCGCGCCTGGCCCGGACGCGTTCTCAACACCAGGGTGGCGGTCTCGGCAAGGCAGTAGTCGGCCGAGGTCACCCCGATAAACGAATCCGCCACCTGGCGCCGGATGGTGTTTTTTCTCTGCCGCAGGGTGTCGGCCCCTCCAGTTTCCAGGTCGCTGACGTAAACGGGGATGGCGAGCCTTTCCAGGGCCGCAGGCAGCTCGAGCGCATCGACGAGCGGGTGCCGCCAGGCGCAGATTGATTTTCTGGTGCCCCACTCCGGCGATTTTTCTTCCGCCAGGGCGGCGATCCGGGCCGCTGCCTCGGACAGGTCGGACACCGTGGCCAATTGAATCTTCAGCGGCAGCGCCTGCTCCCTGAGACGATCCAGAAGCGCGAGCTGCTCCTGCCGGCTGCGTGGTCCGACGGGCGCTGAAGTCGGGGGGTCCGGCGCGGCGAACAGCTCCGGACGGGACCGGCTCCTGAGCGGATCGAAACCCAGGGCCTGCCGCACGTTCTGAAGAAATCGGGATTCATCGGCACTGGACATAGGCTATCCTTTCTGCTGTCCCTTCCGCTGTCGGTTTTTCCACTGGCGTACAAAACTTGTGGCCGCCAGGGGGCGCAGGTTGCGGGCCCGGGTCCAGCCTGCGGCCGGAGGCGGCAGGCGCCGGATCATGCCCCGTTCCACGGGCAGCAACCGCTGGCCGAGGTGCATTGCGGCCAGGGCGAGGTCGTAAAGGCGCCGGCGGCGGACCAGCCGGGCCCAGACCGCGAACAGCGCCTTCTGCACCCGGCCCACCGGTTTCACCCCCCAGCGGGGATCGCCCTCGGCCAGTTTGGCCCGCAGTTCCAGGAGCATCCGGGGGATGTCGATGTCCACCGGGCAGGCCTCGCGGCAGGCGCCGCACAGGCTTTCGCCCAGGCACAAATCCTTGGCGCGGTTGATGCCGACCAGCAGCGGCGTGACCACCGCGCCGACCGGACCCGAGTAGGGGTACCCGTACGCGTGCCCGCCGATCTTGCCGTAGACCGGGCAGACGTTGAGACAGGCGCCGCAGCGCACGCAGCAGAGCATTTCCCGAAAGACCGGGTCCGCCAGAATCCGGCTGCGGCCGTTGTCCAGAATGACCAGGTGAAACGCCTCGGGGCCGTCGGCATGGGTGTCCAGCGCCGGGCCTCCGACATAGGAGACATACCCGGCCAGGCTCTGCGCCGCGGCGCCCCGGGAGAGCAGCCGGAACAGGATGTCATGGTCTTCCAGCCGGGCCACGACGCGCTCCATTCCCATAAAGGCGATGTGCACCCTGGGAAGGGTCGAGGCCATGCGGATGTTGCCCTCGTTGGACAGGGTGGTGATGTGCCCGGTCTCGGCACACGCCAGGTTGCAGCCCGAGGTGCCCATCTCCGCGGCCAGGAATTTTTCGCGCAGCGCCTTGCGCGCCGCCTGGGTCAGCTGGGGCGGGTCGTCGGTGTAGGGAATCCCCAGCCGTTCGGAAAAAAGCTTGCCGATCTCGACCCGCGTCATGTGGATCGCCGGGGCGATGATGTGCGACGGGCTCTCGCCGGCGATCTGAACGATGAATTCGCCCAGGTCGGTTTCCGCGGCTTCGATGCCGACGGCGGCCAGCGCCTCGTTGAGGCCGATCTCCTCGCTGACCATCGACTTGCCTTTGACGGCCAGCCGAACCTGGTGCTCCTCGGCCACCTTCAGGCAGTAGGCCACGGCTTCGGCGGCATCGCGCGCGAAAAAAACCTGGCCGCCGTTTTGGCGCACCCGCGCGGCCAGCGTTTCCAGCAGCACGTCCAGGTTGTCGATCGCGGCGCGGCGGATTTCGTGGCCCACGCGCCGCAGCGCGGGGCCTTCGGGCAGGTTCCGGTAGCAGGCGGCGGTGGCCGGGCCCAGCCGGGCCTGGATGTCGGCCAGCGCCCGCTGGAGCACCGGATTGCGGATGGCTTTGCTGCTCTCGCGCTTGTAGTGTTCGGTTCGGATCTGGGCCATGGCTATCCTTTCTCCCGGCCGGCCAGGATCTGGGCGATGTGCAGCACCCGAAGCGGCAGGCCCCGCCGGTGAACGATGCCCTCGATGTTCATCAGGCACCCCGTGTCGCACCCGGTGACGGTATCGGCGCCGGATTCGAGAATGTTCTGCACCTTCTGCTCGGCCATGGCGGCGGAAATGTCCGGGTACTTGACCGCGAAGGTGCCCCCGAAACCGCAGCAGCGGTCCGAATGCTTCATCTCCACCAGCGTCAATCCCCGTACGCGCGCGAGCAGCCTGCGGGGCTGCTCCTTGACGCCCAGGCCGCGCAGCAGGTGGCAGGAGTCGTGGTAGGTCACCCGGCCGTCGAAACGCGATTCAAGATCGAGGATGCCGAGCTCGTCCACCAGAAACTCGGTGAATTCGAAGGTGCGCCGGCCGATGCGCTCGGCCCGTGCGCGCCAGTGCGGGTCGTCGTCAAACAGGTCGCGATAGTGGTGCCGGACCATGTCGACGCAGGAACCCGAAGGGCAGACCACCGCCTCGGCGTTTTCGAACACCTCGACGAAGTGCCGGGCGGCGGCCGCAGCGTCGCGGCGATAGCCGGTGTTGAAGGCCGACTGCCCGCAGCAGGTCTGCTCGACCGGGCAGACCACGTTGAGGCCGATCCGCTCCAGCACGCGCACCATGCTTTCCGCCACCTCGGGATAGACCGCATCGACGAGGCACTGCACGAACACCGTGACCGTTCGGCCGCTTGCAGCAACAGTTTCCATCTCGGGTCGCTCCTTGCCCCCCCGATCGGCGGGGCGTTTCATCTCACCATCAGGTCCGGCAGGTAGGTGATGATCTTGGGAAACAGGATGCACAGCGCAAGACCGATCGCCTGCAGCCCCACAAACGGCAATACCCCGCGGTAGATGTCCGTCGTTTGAATGCCCGCGGGGGTGATCCCCCGCAGATAGAAGATCGAATAGGCGAACGGCGGGGTCAGAAACGAAATCTGCAGGTTGACCATCACCAGCAGGGCGAACCAGATCGGGTCGAAGCCCAGCGATTCACCGATGGGGGTGATCAGCGGCACCACGATGAACACGATGCCGATCCAGTCGATGAACATGCCCAGAAAAACCAGCAGGCCCATCATCGAAAAGAGGATGCCCCATCTGCCGAAAGGCAGGTTCAGAAACAGATCGCTGATCACGTCGTCGCCGCCCAGGGCCACGAACACGGTCGAAAAGAACGAGGCGGTCACGGCGATCATCAAGATCATGCTCGTGATCTGAAGCGTTTGCAGGCAGGCGTCCCGGATGGTTTCCAGCGTCAGGCGCCGATAGGCGGCCGCCAGGCCCATGCTGGCGATGACGCCCACGGCCGCCGCTTCCGTGACGGCGGCGATGCCGAAAAAGATGCTGCCCAGCACGGCAAGGATCATGAGCGCCGGGGGGAAAACGGAGGTCACCAGCAGGTAGAGTTTGTGCTTCAGGGGCACGTCCCGCTCCGCGGAGGCCATCGGCGGGCCGTCCTGGGGGCGGAAGTAGCAGCGCACCGCTATATAAATGATGTAGAGCAGCACCAGCAGAAGACCCGGAAAAATCGCCCCCAGAAAGAGTTTGCCCACGCTCAGCCCGGCGATCGGGCCGTAGACGACGATCATGACACTGGGCGGGATGAGGATCCCCAGTGTCCCGCCGGCGCAGATCGTTCCGCAGGCCATGGTTTTGCTGTAGCCTTTGGCCAGCATGGCCGGAAGGGCCATGAGGCCGATGGTGATTTCCGATGCGCCGACCACGCCGGTGGCGGCCGCAAACATGGCCGAGATCACGATGGTGGCAATGCCCAGGCCGCCGCGCAGCCCGCCGGCGAGCAGGTAGAGCGAACTGAACAGGCGCTCGGCCATGCCCGATTTTTCGATGAACACGCCCATGAACAAAAAGAGGGGCACCGCCAGCAGGGTGTAGTTTTTCATCACGCTTTCGAGCTGCACGATGAAAAAGCCGAAAATCTCCGGTCCGATGAAGCCCACCCCGAAGATCATCGCCAGGCCGCCGAGTACGAATGCGGTCGGGAAGCCGAAGAAGACGCCGGTGATCAGACCCAGGAGCATCAGGAATATGATCAGCTCGTAATCGATGACCCACCTCCTTTGAGCACGAACAGAAGCGAGCGCGTGAACTCGGCCGCCCCCTGCACCAGCAGCAGAAACACGCCGACGGGCATCACGGTTTTAAAGGGATAGATGATGGGCATCCAGTAGCCCTGCATGGAGCGCTCGCCGGTGATCCAGGAGAGGTGCACATAGGGGATCAGGGCGTACAGCAGGCCGGCCCACAGCGGGAAAAAGAACAGCAGGTAAAAGATGCAGTCGATCAGCGCCTGGCCCCGGGCGGGAAAACGGCTGTAGAAGATATCGATCCGCACCTGACCCTTGCGCTTCAGCGTGAAGGCCTCGCCGAGCAGAAAAAAGGAGCCGCCGATCATGTAGCTGATGTCGAAGACCCATTTGGTGGGGGCATCGAACAGGTAGCGCATGATGATTTCGTAGCCCAGCGCGGCCGTCAGAACCAGCACCAGCCAGGACACGGCTTTTCCGGTCCATTCGCTGAGCGCATCGACGGCATCCAACGCACTTTCCAGTCGTGCCATTGACTCCCCTTGCAATCGGGAAGCGGCGGCCCGGCAAGGCCGCCGCTTCGTGGTTGGGTTGCCGCGCTATTCGTAGTCGGGCGTCATCAGGGAATTGTAGGTGTTGTAGCGCGCCCGGAATTTTTTCTGGGACTCCCAGACCTTGGAGAAATAGGGATCCTTGGCCGCCTTGGCGTCGAGCAGCTTGACCGCCTTTGCGTACAGGGTCTTCTGGATCTGCGGATCGAGATAGTTGATTTCGATCCCCTTGGCCTTGAATGCCTCCAGGGCCGCGATGTCCTTGGAAATGCTGTTGGTCAGCATGCGCAGCGTGGTGACCTGGGACGCCACCTTGACGATTTCCTGCAGGTCGGCGGGCAGGGCTTCCCAGGATTTCTTGCTCACCAGAATATCCAGAATGGTGCTCGGCTGATGGATGCCGGGCACCAGCAGGTATTTTGCGATTTCGTGGAACGCGAGGGTCTGGTCCATGCTCGGGATGCTGAACTCGCCGGCATCGATCACGTTGCGCTGCAAGGACTCGTAGATCTCGCCGGCGGGAAGCATCACCACCGAAGCGCCGGCTTCGGTCAGGATCTCGCCCCAGTACCCGGAGGTCCTGAACTTGAGTCCTTTAAAATCTTCCATGCTCTTGATCGGCTTGTTGGACCAGGCCAGATCCTCCGGGGGCAGGATGCCGCAGGGCGCCGTGTAGCCGAAGCCGTACTGGGCGTACAATTGCTGGTACAGTTCGAGCCCTTCGTCATCGTACATCCAGGAGAGGTAGGGAACCGGGTCCATTCCGAAGGGGAGGTATCCGAACAGCGCTCCGGCGGGAATTTTTCCGATCCAGTAGGCCGGCGAGGCGTGGGCCACGTCGATGGTCCCCATGCGGGCGGCTTCGAAAACCTCCAGGGCCCCGATCAGTTTTCCGGCGGGGTAGCTTTTGATTTCGAGGCGTCCTGCGCTGAGCTGATTGACGGTGTCGGCAAAGAAATCCGCGGCCCACTGGATCTGCGTTCCGGAGGGCCAGGCCGAAGCCATTTTCCATCGAATCGTCTGGGCAAAAGCGTTGGATCCGATAAGCAGTACCACTGCGATTGCCAACGTGCACACTAGGGTCCTCGTTCTCTTCATGTTCTCACCTCGCGCTTTGTGGGGGGTAACGGGAGGGGCAAAGGACGTTTCGATCCTGTTGCCGCTGCAGTCCATCTTTTGATTTGTGGATCCAAGTCCTACCACCGGAATCAGGACCTGTCAACATTGCTGTTTATACATAAATATCTGAATAATTAAGTATTTGACATTCTGAACAAATTTTATTATCAGTGGTCTGACCAACGGACAATTGGACGACTGATGCGACAGGGAGGCGCTGGTGACGGATCTTTTTACAGAAATCAGACCGGAAAAGGTATCCGAAGCGATCGTTTCGCAGCTCAAGGGCTTGATCAGCGACGCCAAACTCCAGCCGGGCGAGAAACTGCCGCCCGAGAGGGTGCTCGCCGCCCGCCTGGGGGTGGGCCGGTCTTCTCTGCGGGAAGCCATCAACACGCTGGAAGCGCTGGGCCTTGTCGAAATCCGCAAGCGCCAGGGGGTTTTCGTCCGCAGCGTCGGCTCGCTGCTGGTCCCCGACCCGCTGCGCCGGATCTTTCAGGAAGACCAGGCCAAGCTGCCCAAGCTTTACGAGGTCCGAAAAGACATCGAGCTGGCCGCCGCGTTTCAGGCCGCCTCCTGCCGCACGGATCAGGACCTCGAACGCATGCAGGACATCCTGGAAAAGATGCGGCACGGGGTCGAAACCTCAAACCTCGAAATCGCCGACGACACGCGCTTCCACCTGGCGGTCGCCCAGGCGACCCACAATTTTTTCCGCATTCACATTTTGAAAAGCATCTTCGATCTGGCCAACGACTATCTGCACGGGGTGCTCCACAGATTGATGCTGGACCCTGCCAACGCTCCGGTCATCTTCCGGCAGCACCAGGAGATTTTCGAGGCCATCCGGCTTCAGGAGCCGGAGCTTTCGCGCAGCCGCATGAACACTCACCTCGCATGGGTCGAAGCCCAGTGGGGGCGGTTCTCCGGCTTCGGCAGCCCACCGCCGGACTGACCCGGCGTGTCATCGGGCACTCTCTTCGACTTTGGCCGGCGTCAGGTCGCGGGATAGAGCCGCTCCAAGCCGGCCGGCGGGATCGGACCACGCCGGTCTCGAAGCGCTACCCGGGGAAGCGCACCGCGGCCGCCATGCATTTCACACATCCTCATTCAATCCCCGAAAAATTTTAGAAGTAATCTCTAAAGTCGCTTCTGAAAAGGGACGATACTCAGGCACAGCCGAACGACAGGAGAAAATTTCGGCATCGGATCGAAGAAAAAACACCGGCTAGAGGCCCATCTGAATTCAATCTGAACGACACTTTCTGAAGGAAAACTGGACGATGACACTGTCTCTGAAACGGAAACGGACACGAATGCCTTTTGCGGGCATGCCGGCGAGGGTAGGGGTTTTAATCTTTTTGGCCTTTCTGACGGCCTGCGGCAGCGGGAGCGGCGGTCACGAGTATCGGGTCGGCGGAACGGTCAGCGGCCTGGAAGGCAGCGGTCTGGTGCTGCGCAACAACGACACGGACGACCTGGAGATCACGGACGACGGGGCGTTCCGCTTCGCCACGCCGCTGGACGAGGGGGAGGACTTTCGGGTGACGGTGGCGGCGCAGCCGGCCGGTCCGCTGCAGACCTGTACGGTGAACGACGGCAGCGGCACGGTCGACGGTGCTGCGGTGAGCGCGGTGCGCGTGATGTGTTCCACCAACAGCTATTCCGTGGGCGGCACGGTCAGCGGACTGAAGGGCAGCGGGCTGGTGCTGCGCAACAATGACGGCGACGACCTGGAGATCGCGGGCGACGGGGCGTTCGGCTTTGACGCACCGGTGGCCGACGGGGCCGACTTTCGGGTGACGGTGGCGGCGCAGCCGGTCGGTCCGCTGCAGACCTGCACGGTAAACGGCGGCAGCGGCACGATCGACGGTGCGGCGGTGGGCGCGGTGCGCGTGGTGTGCGCCACCAACAGCTATTCCGTGGGCGGAACGGTCGGCGGGCTGGAAGGCAGCGGGCTGGTGCTGCAGAACAATGCCGGCGACGACCTGGTGATCGGGTCGGACGGCGACTTCAGCTTCGCCGCGCCGGTGGCCAGCGGGGCCGGCTACGACATAACGGTCAAAACGCAGCCGGTCGGTCCGCCCATGCAGAGCTGCGGGGCGGCGGAACCCTCCGGAACGGTCGTTGACGCCGATGTGACGGTCGACGTCGCGTGCGGGCCGGCCTACATCCTCCCGGATGCGGCCGTGGCCGTCACGCTGGGGGCAAAGAGTGCGTTGGTCGACGGGACCATGCTGTACGTCACCACGGCCACGGAGTTCAAAGTGCTGGACGTCTCCGATCCGCTCAACCCGCTGCCGCTCGGCGCCGTCCCCCATGGATATGCGACCTATCCCCCCTGGCGCGTCGAAGCCCAGGCCATCCATAATAATGTGGTGTGGTGCGTGCACACCTCTTCCGGTGGTCACGGAGAGGGCACCGCCGTGTTCGGCGTCGATGTGAGCGACCCGCAGCATCCCGTCCTGCGGGGCGCCATGCAGTTGCAGGCATGGAGTTCGCTGCTCTCGTCGGTTTCCCTGATCCACGCGGGATACTGGCTGGTGCACGATTACAGCGGCAACCTGATCTACGTCCTCGACATCGGCGACCCGGACGACCTGAAGCTGCACAGTTCGTGGCCCGTTCCCAATATGGTCAACGGCGGGCCGGGCAACATGATGATCGAGGGGAGTCTGNNGCTGAGGATCTACGACCTCGAGAACCTGATCGCGGTCAAGGAAGTCGGCGTGGTCGGACTCGGGGCGCAGATGTATGGCAACGCGGTCAAGATCGGCAAGTATGTCTATCTGAGCCATTCGGTCATGAAGGTCGTCGATGTCTCCGACCCGACCGATCCGGTGGTCGTGAACACGCTCTCCAGCGCCGGGTATCTGAAACTGAGAAACGGCAAGCTGTTTGCCTTCCACCTGGACACGCCCAGGGTTTCGGTCTACTCGCTGCAGGACCCCGCCGCGCCCGTGGTGGAGGATTTTTCAAATGTGCCGGTTCCGGCACCGGCAAGCAGCCTGACGCTCTATCCGCTCTCCTACCCGGCCGGGACCTGGGTGGGGGATTATCTGGTCGGGATGACCTACACGAACCATGTGGACTACAATGGGGCCCGGGCCTTGTATTTTCCGGTGGATTAGCCTGAGGGCTCCGATTGGAAAAGGATGCCGGGCCGCGGCCCGGCATCCTTTTGGCATTGTACGGGCCTTTCGGATGCCTGCCCGTTTGCGCCCCCCCGGGGTGCCGTGCGGCGGCGGGTTCGGATATTTGGGGTTGACAAGGGCGTCGCTTACCCCATAAGTAAATCTTCAATACCGTCCATTATGTAGTTTTCAGCGAAAGGCGATACATTGGTCGCTCCGACTACCGAGCAATTCTACGATGATGCCCCGGCTGAATCCGCCACCCCCGGTAAGGTGACCACCATAATGGCCAAACAGGCGTCAAGGGTGTACCAGGTGGAAGAGAACGGCTTTTTCAAAGCCTTCATTCCCGCAATGCCGGTCGCCCTGCTGTTGTGGGCCGTTATCATCTGGGGTGTCAAAGCGGTTTTCTTTTAAGGTCGCGGCTTCACCGCACGGTCAGAGATCATTCAAGGCGCAGCCTGCCGCGGCGCCTCGCGGCGGGGTTCAGCCTTCCGCCCCCGACTCGTCCCGATCACCTGGTAGGGCAACCCCTGACGTCCAATATCCGCCGTTACTCCCGGCCGCCCGCCTGAACCTCGTGGATGATGGTTCGCAGAATGGATGTCTGATGGATGGCGGCCGGTGAAAATTCCACCCCCAGCCCCCCGGAATCGCGGCGCACGATCACCCCGTTGATGCGGCACCCTTTTTCCAGACTGGGGCTGTGCAGGGCCACCTGGACTTGCCGGCCCACCGAAAAAGGCCCCTGCGTTTCCAGAAAAACGCCGCCCAGGCTGATATTGCGGATCCGCGCCTCGTGGGGCCACTGGTCGTAGAAGAAGGTCGTGGGGATCGAACAGTCGAACCGCCGGTGCCTCCGGTTGTCCGCCGGCACGGGCGGTTTTTCGTCTTTCAGGCGGCCGCTTTCCAGCAGCAGGCTCATCAGGGGGGCGCTGATCGTTCTCTCTTCGGCCGTGGGGCCGTATTCGATCTCGATCAGGGCGTGGTCCGCTTCCAGGATCGCAAAAGCGGCCTCCTTGCCCTTCAGGCCGCCGATTTCCGCATGAACCAGGCGGCCGGAGTCGCAGTACAGACGCCCCGTCTTTCCCGCGCCGGTGATTTTGAGCACGCAGGTTTTGTCTTCCAGCTCGATCATCTGCAAAAACGAGGCGATGCTGATGCCGCGCACGTGGCCGCCGTAGTCGAGGTTGAATTCGGCCAGCAGGGTCTCCATGAGCATGTTCGGATCCAGCGGCGTGTCGAACTGCAGCCGGTAGTCGAAGGCCTTCAGAATCGAGGCCAGCTTCGACTTTCTTTCGGCCAGCCAGATGCACTGCACCTCCTTTCGGCGGCGCAGGTGATGGTCGAGCAGTTCGACTTCCCGGGCGCTGACCTGCCGGCCGACGAGGACCAGATCGGCCTTTACCTTCTCGATCACGTCGATGGCCTCCAAAACCGTACCGCAGGCCAGGACCTTGAAAAACCCGGTGCCTTCGATCATCCGGATGACGTTTTCACGGACTGCCGGCTTCTCTTCGACATACAGAATGGTTTTCATGGCGCTTTTCACTCCGGCCGGTCAGGCGTCCGGCACGCTCTCCCGCGCGGCACTCATTTTTCGAGTCGGGTGTAGTCGACGGCCCGCTGGATGGCCACGCCGCTCTGTTCCGCCACGGCCATGGCGAAGTTGATGTCGGCGTCCGAGAAGTGGCGGATTTCCGCCGTGAGCAGCCGCAGGATGCCGATGATTTCGCCCTGCACGGAGACCGGCACGGCCAGGATGCTGCTGACGCCTTCGGATTCAGCCTCCTTGTGGTAGATGGTGTGCAGATCCTTGCGGGCGTCCGAGATGACGACCGGATCGCCCTGGCGGACGTAGTAGGTGGCCAGTTCTTCGTCCAGCGGCCCCCTTGCCAGGTAGGAGGCGCTGAGGCCGTAGGCGGCCTTGAGTTCCAGTTTGCCGCCTTCGATGAGCCTTATGGTGGCCGCCTTCAGGTTCATGACGGCCGGCAGGCGTTCGACGATCAGGTTCAGTATCCTGTCCAGCTCGTAGGTGGCGTTGATCATGCGGCCGATCTCGTGAATGGCCTTGAAATAGTCGAGCTGGATCTGCTGCTCTGCGAAAATGCGCGCGTTTTCGATGGCGATGCCGCACTGTTCGGCCAGGGCGGTGACGAAATCGATCTCCTCGCGTGCGTAGGTGCGCGAACGGCGGCTCAGCAGTCTGAGAATGCCGCTGATCTTGCCGCGGATGGGGATGGGGACCACCAGGATGCTTTTGATGCCCTCCCGGCGGGTGGCCTCGGGGTACTTGATGCGCGGATCGGCGGCCGCGTCGTCGACGACGATCGGCTCGCCTTTCAGGGCCTTGAAGATGGGTTCTTCGGCGTCGATGGGGCCGCGGTTCAGGTAGGCTTCGCTGAGGCCGTGGGCCGACCGCAGGATCAACTTCCGGCCGGCGGGGTCCAGCAGGCGGATGGATGCCGCATCGACATCGATCAGTTCGGGTATTTTGCGGGTGATCAGTGCAAAGACTTCATCGGGATCGAGGCTCGCGGTGATCGTCCGGGTGACCTTCATGAAAAGATCCAGAAAATTTTTCTGACGTGCTTCGCTCATTGCGGCGGTCCCTCTCCTTTTTCGGTTCATGGTGATCTGACGTGCGGCCGATGGCTGCGGCCGCCGGGCCGCCGGGCAGGTGCCGGCGGCGGCTTCCGGATAGTTCCATCGCGTCTTTTTCAAAATCAATACAGGGATGCGCGCATCGGCGGCAGCAGGTGCGAAACCCGTATTTCGGCCCTACATCCTTGCGCCCATAAACACGGCCCTTTCAAGCAGCAGCGCCCTAAAAATACAGGGCGGCTTGTATTCGTCTTTTAATTCATTATTTTTCCCTATTCACGGGCGGCGTGGCTCGTGCCGCT
>DDYQ01000214.1 GCA_002348005.1 Desulfobacteraceae bacterium UBA2230
CGGCGATTTTGAAAATGGGCGCTTGAGGATCCTGATTGATCGCTATCACCTTCTTGGAAGCATTCATACCCACGACATGCTGAATCGCCCCACTGATGCCGACTGCCAGATACAGGTCCGGACTGACGGTAATTCCGGACTGTCCGACTTGGCGGGTGTGGGGCAGAAGCCCTTCTTCCACCAGCGGCCTGGAGCCGGCGACGACGGCGCCGAGTTTTTCAGCCAACTGATGGATCAATTGGATGTCTTCGGGCCGGCAGCAGCCCCGCCCGACAGCAACGATGACGTTGGCCGTATCGAGGCGGGCGGATTCCTGGCTTTCAGATGGTATATCCTTGGCCACCCGGGTCCGGATGCCTGCCTTGTTGAGCGTGACGTGATAGTCTTCCACAATCACTGGCCGGGTCTCATCCGGGCAGCCCGCTTCAAAGACGTTGGGCCGGACGGNNGAGGATGGTGGCCATGATATTGCCGCCAAAGGCCGGCCTGGTTTGCACCAACTGGCCTGCCTCATCGATATCCAGGCCGGTGCAGTCAGCGGTCAGGCCAAGGCGCAGCCTGGCCGCGATTCGAGGCGCCAGCTCTCTGCCATTGGCCGTTGCGCCGCACAGGAGGACCGAAGGCTTGTGACCTGCAACGACGGCGGATAAAACGGCGCAGAAACCGTCGGTGCTAAAGGCTTCCAGCAGTGGATGAACGCACCTGATGACGCGGTCGGCACCATGATGGCAAAGTGCTTCCAGTCCGGATAGGCGGTCGCTGCCGATCGCCGTAGCGATCAATTCCTCATCGAGTTTGTCCGCCAGACGCCTCGCCTTGGCCAAAAGTTCATAAACGACCCGCTTGGGATACAGCCGGCCACCTCGCTCTTCACATTCGGCAAATACCATTACCCCCCGATATTTTGACAAATCTTCAGTAGGTGTATCAGGGTGGCGGATCGTGATTGCATGGCGCGGGCAGACGTTGGCGCAGGAACCGCAAAGCGTACAGTTTTCATTCACTTGGGCACAATCCTGCAAAACTGCGATCGCACCGAAGGGACAGCTTTGTTCACAGATTCGGCAGGCGTTGCATTTTTCGCAATCGATCGAAATCACGGGAATCCCCTTCAGCCACAAACCAGGCGGCCTTGTTCTTCAAGGAAGCGTAGAATTTCCCGGCTGGCGCCGGCCGGATCAAGGTCCGCGACCAGGCGGCCAGCCGGCTTGGCGGCCGGGGCGAACACTTTAACCACGCGGGTAAAGGAACCGGACAACCCCACGTCCTTTTCGGCAACCTCCAGGTCATCCGCGGTAACGATCTCCAGGGGTTTTGAACGCGCCGCGAGAATTTCGGCGAACGAAGGCACCCGGCGGACGATTTCCCCTTTGCTGAAGGAGACGAGGGCCGGCAGGCGGGCCTCGATGACCTGCGAACCACACTCCATTTCTCTGGTGACCTGGATTTTTTTGTAATTCGAAGCCAGTTCGGCGCAAACGCCGTAGCTGATCTGAGGCAAGGAAAGAATTTCAGCGATTTCCGGTCCAACCTGGGCTGTGTCGCCATCGATGGCCTGTTTGCCGACAAAGATCAAGCTGAAATCCGGCACCGTCCTGCGAATCGTTTGCGCCAGGGCCCAGGCGGTGGCCCAGGTATCGGATCCGGCGAATTTGCGGTCGCAGGCCAAGACGGCGCGATCTGCGCCCAGCTCCAGGGCGCGCAATAACGCCGATCGGGCTTGCGGGGGCCCCATGGAAACGGCGGTGATCCGGATCTGCGGAAAGATCGCCTTAAGCCTCACCGCATGATCGAGGGCGTACTCGCAAAATGGATTGAGAATAGAGGGCACCCCTTCGCGGATGATCGACCCGGTATCGGGATTGACCTGCACATCGGCAATTTCAGGGACCTGTTTAACCGTTACAACGATATGCATGAATGCCTCGTCAAGCGCCGAAACTGTTGCCTGGATTGAGCCGCAGCCCGGGATCCAGAGCTGCTTTTACCGCCCGCATCTGCGAGATTTGTTCCGGCGAGAACATCTTGGGAAGGAGCTTGGCCTTGATTTTGCCAATCCCGTGTTCGGCGCTCACCGCTCCTCCGTAGTCCACCGCCTGCTGGGCGAATTCGGCGTAAATTTCCAATCCCCGTCTCAACTCTTCCATGTCGCGGGGCATGGAAGAAATGTGGAAGTGGTTGTTGCCGACATGGCCGAACCCGACCCACTGCATGCCGGCTTGGTCCAGGCGCTGCTGATAAAGACGCCAGATGTCAAAAAGATGCTGGTCCGGTACAGCCAAATCCGAACTGAGCCGATGAAGCGAGGGGTATTTCTTTTTTCGCTCCGCAATCACCTGGCTGACTTTTTCCGGCAGCAGATGGCGGAAGTGCTTGAAGCGCGCCAGTTCGCGCGATTCATAGCCGGCCCACGAATCCGAGAGCGACGCACCGGCGGAGGTCACCGTTTCTTCCAGCGCACGGTAGTCCGGCGCCGGGTCCAGCGGATCGAAGGAAAATTCGAAAAAGACGGCTGCCCCCGCTGTCAGGGGGATGATGGGCATCCCCACCAGGCGACGGTCTTCGTTTTGCATTTCCCGGAGCAGCGCCAAGGCGTGTTCGGAATAGAATTCGAGGAAATCCAACCGAAGCCGTTTGTCCAAGCGCAGCTTCTGCACCAATTCCAACGCTTGAAGGTCCGACGCAGTGAACTGGACAATGGAACATTTGGGTTCCAGGGGAAGCAGCCCCACGTCCACGGCGGTGATGATGCCAAAGGCGCCCTCCGACCCGATGAACAGATCGATCAGGTCCATGTGGGGGCAGGCGTAAATTCCCGCCGTATTCTTGGTCCGCGGCATGGCGTAGTCCGGTACCCTGAAGGAATGTTGGCGTCCGGTGGAATCATAGACGACGAACCATCCGCCGGGAGAGGAAAAATATTTGCCTCTTGGAATATCCAGGATTTCTCCAGCAGCGGTCATCACGCGGAGCTTGCGCACCCAATCGCGGGTGGGGCCGTATCGATAGGTCCGTGCCCCGGAGGCATTGGTCGCGACCGTTCCGCCAAGGGAGGCACTCATCTCGGTGGGGTCAGGGGGATAAAAGTAATCGAGCGGCTCTTGCCGGTAGCGTTGCAATTGCGCGCGGACCTCCGGGTCGGAGCTGTTTTCAAGGCCGGGGAACGACTTGCTGAGCGCCATGCGGGCCAATTGGGCCAAAGAAATACCGGCTTCGGCACGTATCCGCCATTCGTCGGCTTGAGGGTCAAAATAGACGGCCCGCACCCGATCCATTTTTTCCAGTGAGACCATGGTGCCCCGCGGCGGGACGCATCCACCGACCAGGCCGGTCCTGGCGCCGGCGAGAGTGATCGGAATATTCCGGGCTTCCATTTCCTTGACCACCGCAGAGAGCTGCGCTTCGTTCTCGGGGAAAAAGAGGCAATCGAAGGCGCCGAGGGTCAGTTTGGATTCGTCGGAAAGGTACCCGGGATATTCGGCTCGGATGCGTTCATATCCCTGGATGCTTTTTACCTGGCAAAAATCAGCCTTTTGGACCGGCTTGGAAGTGATTTCG
>DDYQ01000229.1 GCA_002348005.1 Desulfobacteraceae bacterium UBA2230
GGACAAATTTATTTGTTGCTAACAGACTTAAGCTGACACATCTGAGTCCCCACATCGGTCCTGCGGAAGGACCTCCCCATCGATCTCAGAGGGATTGGGCCCCATCCGATGGAAACATGAAGGCACGTGTCAAGCCGCCATTCGCCTTGGCCCACTCGGGCTGATAGGCCATGACGCGTCAATCACGGGTACCGGCTTTCGGCGCAAGTTGTGTCACGGGTTCTCTTAGAAGCAGGCAAGGTTCCTATGTCGCATAATCCGAATAAAGATGTCGGGCACATTCCGGGCATATGCCATGACTGAACTGAGCTTCCGAATGCTGCTTGAGGTACTGCTCGATCTGTTGCCAATAACCGGCATCGTTTCGGATCTTTTTGCAGGCCGCACAGATCGGCAGTAGTCCGCTGAGCTGTTTGGCGTTGCCTATCGCCGATCGCAACTCTTCGATCAGGCGCTCCTTGGATTCGATCAACGTTTTGATTTTAAGATGGGTCTCCACCCGGGCCCTGAGCTCGATGGGGCGAACCGGTTTGATAACGTAGTCCACGGCCCCCGCCCGGAAACCGTCTATTATGCAGGAGCATTCTGCCGAAGCGGTAACGAAAATCACCGCCGTGCTGCCATTTTGGGGATCAACCTTCAGACGCCGGCAGGTTTCAATGCCATCCAGGTCCGACATCATAAGATCGAGCAGCACCAGGTCCGGACGGAAATGAGCGGCCGTGCGCAGGGCTTTCTGGCCGCTGGTGGCAGTGGCGAACTCGTAACAACGGGACCCAAGCGCCTGCACCATGAAATCGATGTTGCTGGGAGTGTCGTCGGCGATCAGTATTTTAGATTGTTGCTTAGCGTTCATGTTGCCATCCATACGGCGAAAGAATTTCGCCCGCAATGATCCCGGTGAGTCCATCGCCGTGAGCGATCAGCGGCGCATTTGGTCAAACCAAAGTCATCCGGTCGCCCAGGGCACGGGTAGCGCGTGCACCCGGAGCCTATCAGAAAAGGAAGGATGGAGGCTTCAACAGTGAGTTTGTGGCGTCTGACGCGGCAAATCAAACCCGGTTCAAAACGCCGCTCGCCGGAAGCGATGCTTGCCTGCTGCAGGCCAGGACCCATCGTGTTTCGAGCACCCGAGACGCCAGGATCCCATCAGCAGTCTTTTTTAACGAGCAAATATAATGCCATTAAACGAGGTTTAAACAGCGCCATCTTGGCGTCACCCCGGATGCCCTGGAGGGGTTCTTCAGCAACAAATCTCTTGAAATTTAATGTTAAGAAACGCGAGCAGTGTTGAAATATTATCATAGCCGCGGGGCGAATCAGCGCGGTGCAGCGTCGAAAAGGCTGACAATTTTCGGTAGAAGTTCCCAAATACGACCAGCGGCGCGAGGCGGTTTAAAGCTGTCTCCCGTCGATCCCACCGAAATGAAATGGGGCCGCGCTCAGCCTGACCGGTAAAGCTTGTAACCGCCTTCCAGATTGCGCTATAGCACGGGACGTTGCAGTTCTGAAATGCATCCGGTTATTAGGGGTTCGGGCTTCAGATAAGGCCGACTGGCGCTCGTTCGATGTACTCAACTGAAAACTTCTGCTGAGGCTATACCTATAATAAGGATGCGGGTGCGGCGCCGCTTCCCGACTTGCGTGCAAGCCGCTCATCGCCCGGATCTTACGGGAATTTTTTCCCCATGATTCCCGGGCCGGAAGGGAAGGAAACGATGGATAGCGCCACCGATCGGGTATTGGACTATTTCGAACGCATTAACGCCATTCCGCGCTGTTCCGGAAACGAGGCACGGGTGGCCGAGTGGTTGACGGCGTGGGCCGCACAACGGGGATTTGCACACAAGGGAGATGCCATCGGCAACCTGGTGATTCGGGTTCCGGCCAACGCCGGACACGGGTCGGCACCCACGATAGTGGTGCAGGGCCATATGGACATGGTTTGCGAAAAAACACCCGACTCGACCCACGACTTCGGTCGGGATCCGATACGCAGTCATCGCGAAGGCGACTGGCTTACGGCCGACCGAACCACCCTGGGCGCCGATAACGGCATCGCATTGGCATACGCGCTGGCACTGGCGGAAGACCGACACATAGCCCGTCCACCGCTGGAACTGCTTTGCACCGTGGATGAGGAAACCGGCCTGAGTGGCGTTATGCAGATGGGTCCCGATCTGATTACAGGAAAGATTCTGATCAATATCGATTCGGAAGACGAGGGCGTATTTACCATCGGCTGTTCGGGTGGACGGGACATTCGTCTGAACCTTGCGCTGGAAAGTGAATCGATTGCCCGGGACTGGCAGCATTTTCTCCTTACCGTAGGCGG
Source organism: Desulfobacteraceae bacterium UBA2230 (assembly GCA_002348005.1). The sequence goes on from DDYQ01000229.1 coordinate 2,336, forward strand.
CCTCAAGGGTGGCCATTCGGGTATCGACATCCATAAATGTCGTGCCAATGCCATTCGGCTCATGGCCCGCCTTCTGAATGGAGTCCGCGAAGTGTGCCCCGAATTGCGGCTGGAAAATCTGAGCGGCGGCAGCCGGCACAATGCCATAGCACGCGATGCGCAGGCGCAGCTGGTTCTGCCGCCCTCGGATCAGAAGGCGCTTGAACACGCGGTGGCCCGTGCCGCGAAGATTCTGAAGGCCGAGAACAGCGTTGTGGAAACCGCACTCTCCGTGATGTTGACTCCTGTCGCGGCACCGGTCCAGCGAGCCTTTGGACCAGCGTCCAGCGGACGGTTGATTCAACTGTTATCGGCCCTGCCGCATGGCGTGCAGAGCATGTCGGCGGCCATGCCGGAACTGGTCGAAACCTCATGCAATCTGGCGGTTGTCTCTACCGGGGGGGGCAGGGCTGACGTTCTGATGAGCGCCCGCAGCAGCATGGAATCGCGCCTTTCCGAAACGGTGGACCGGGTGCGGTCCATTGCCGAGTTTGCAGGGGCTCATGTGGAGGAATCAAAAGGTTATCCTCCCTGGGTGCCGCAACCCGACTCGCCTTTACTGCAGCGCGCGCACGCTACCTACCAATCCCTTTTCGACCGCGACCCGCTCGTTCAGGTAATCCACGCCGGACTGGAGTGCGCCATCATTGGCGGCCGTTATCCGGGTATGGAGATGCTGTCGATCGGGCCGACCATCCGCGATCCGCATTCTCCCGACGAACGGCTCTACATTCCCTCGGTCGAGCGGGTGTGGCGGTTTCTGGTGGGCTTGCTGCAGGCCTATTGTGCGGCCTGATATTGACATTCAAGAACCTTGCCGGTAGTAGCTGCTGTTTTGAATGAAAGGTTTGTGTTGATGGAAGGGGCAGACAAACTCATCATTCTCATTATCTTCATTGCCTGCTATGCCCTGGCGCTGAGCCGCAAAGTCAAAATCGCTTATGCCTCACTGGGCGCCGCCGCCCTTTTGCTGATCCTGGGATATTTGACGCCGACCGACGCCGTGTTCAGGGCCATCAAATGGGATGTGATGGGCATCTACTGGGGATTCATGATGGTCTCGTTCGTCTTCATGAAAAGCCGTATGCCCGACCTGATCTCCAATCGCATCCTGAGTCGGATCAAAGTCGAAAAGTATGTCATCTTCGCCTTGTGCGTCTTGACCGCCTTCTTGTCGGCTTTTATGGAGAACGTGGGCGTGGTCTTGATGATGGCGCCAGTGGCCATTGCCGTCAGAT
>DDYQ01000125.1 GCA_002348005.1 Desulfobacteraceae bacterium UBA2230
TTCCGAGACCGCAGACAAATGTATAGCACGCCTTCACCCCGATGACCGTGAGGCAGTTGCGACGGCGTACCACGCCTACCTGAAGGGCGAGTTGCCGGAGTATCGGATAGAATTTCGCCAACAGACCAAGTCAGGGGATTGGCTCTGGACCCTGTCGATGGGCAGTATTGTGGAATGGGATGCTGACGGAAAACCGCGCCGCATGTTGGGGACCCATACCGACATCTCCCAACGAAAACGGGTCGAAGAGGCGCTGCGGGAATCAGAACGGCAATTAGCTCAACTCATCGATTTTTTGCCGGATGCTATGTTTGCCATCGATCGGCAGGGAAAGATTATCATCTGGAACCGGGCCATCGAAGAGATGACCGGGGTCAAGGCCGAGTCCATACTTAACGAGGATGGCCACGCCTATACCATACCCTTTTATGGCATTCGAAGACCGGCGCTTATTGATCTGGCGCTGGCAAATGATCCTGATATAGAAAAAAAATATCTCTTTATCAAAAGAGAGGGGGATATTCTCGAGGCCGAAGCGGAAGTGATATTAAAAGGAGAAAACCGACTGCTTTATGCCAAAGCCCGTCCTCTTTATGACTCTCAAGGAAACGTCATCGGAGCCGTTGAGGCAATCCGGGATATCACCGAGCGCCAGCAGGCCGAGGAAGAGCGGGCCAAACTCGAAGCCCGGATGCGGGAAGTCCAGAAGCTTGAAAGCCTGGGAGTGCTCGCCGGGGGTATCGCCCACGATTTCAACAACCTGCTCATGGGCATCATGGGGTTCGCCGATCTTTGCCGGGACGAGATCGAACCCGGCCATCGGATCCGGGAATGGCTCGATGAAATCACGCTCGCGGCCCAACGATCGGCCGAAATCACCCGCCAACTCCTGGCCTTCGCCCGCAAGCAGGTCATCGCGCCGAAGGTCTTGGATCTCAACGATGCCGTGGCCGGCATGCTCAAATTGTTGCGGCAACTGATCGGCGAAAACATCCACCTGGCCTGGCTGCCCGGCGCGGATCTGGGGCCGGTCAAGATCGACCCGTCCCAACTCAACCAGCTCCTCGCCAATCTGTGCCTCAACGCACGGGACGCGATCGCCGGCGTCGGGACGATCTCGCTGGAAACCCGGAACATCGCCTTCGACGCCGATTTCGGGGCCGAACACGCGGAAGCCGTTCCCGGCGACTATGTGCTGCTGTCCGTCCGTGACACCGGGACCGGCATGGACGCCGAAACCCTATCGCACATCTTCGAGCCGTTTTTCACGACCAAGGACATCGGCAAGGGCACGGGGCTGGGTCTGGCCACCGTGTATGGCATCGTCAAACAGAACGACGGTTTCATTGACGCCTCCAGCGAACCGGGCAAGGGAACCACCTTCACGATCTACCTGCCCCGGATTTCAGGGGCTGACCCGGCGCTCTCACCCGACACCGCAATGACCGCGCCCCGGGGCCGGGGGGAAACGGTCCTGCTGGTGGAAGACGAGCGCGTGCTTCGAGTCACCTGCAGCCTGTTTCTGGAAACGCTCGGGTATGCAGTTCTGCTGGCAGGGACCCCGGGGGAAGCATTGGAGATGGCCGCACGGCATCCGGGCGTCATTCATCTGTTGCTGACGGATATCGTCATGCCGCAAATGGATGGCCGGGAACTGGCGAAACGGCTGGGCGCGGCCAGGCCGGGTTTCAAAATCCTTTTTATGTCCGGATACCCGGCCGAAGTGATCACTCAACGCGGCGTGATGGGAGAAGGAATGGCGTTCATCGCGAAGCCCTTTACGCGCGACGAGCTCGCCCACAAGGTGCGCGAGGTGTTGGGAAGCCCGTAAGGCCCCCGAAACCAGGCGGAACGGGCCGCCCGGTAGGGTTATACCCCATGGCGGGGTGTCCGCCGTTTTTTTATCATAGGAGAAAGAGTACACCCGACAATCAATCAAACGGAGGCATGCCGATGAAGACGAACATGATGAATCTTGTGGGTATTGTGGCGGTTGCGGCGGTCGTGGCCGTGGCCGGTTGCAAGCAGAAATCCGATACGGAGTCGACCCAAACGACCGGCTTTGGGGAAAGAACCGGCGCCGCGCTGGATACGGCGGCGGAAAAGACCGCGGAAGCGGCGAACACCGCCGCCGAGAAAACCGCCGAGTTTTCGAAAAAGGCCGTGGAGGCGACCCAGGACGCCGCGGAAGTGGTGGTCGAAAAGACCGGCGAAGTTCTGGAAAAAACCGGCGCCGCTGTCGAAAAAACAGGCGAGAACATGCAGAAGTAATTCATGAACGCGCTTTTGATCTATCCGGAGTTTCCCGACACGTTCTGGAGTTTCAAGCACGCGTTGGAGTTCGTGGGCAAGCGGGCGGCGCTTCCGCCGCTGGGCTTGCTCACGGTCGCCGCCCTGTTGCCGGAATCGTGGTCGTTGCGTCTCGTGGACACGAACGTGCGGAAGCTCACCGACAAGGACCTGGCCTGGGCCGACTGCGCCTTCATCAGCGCCATGGCCGTCCAGCGTGAGTCGGCGCAACGGGCCATCACTCGCTGCCGCGAGGCGGGCCTGCGCGTGGTCGTGGGCGGTCCCCTGTTCAGCGATGGGCATGAGCAGTTCCAGGGCGTGGACCATTTTGTCCTGAACGAGGCAGAACTGACGCTGCCGCGGTTCCTCGCCGATCTGGCGCAGGGCCACCCGCAACGGGTCTACGCCTCCGACCAGTTCGCCGACGTGCAGCAGACCCCGCCGCCGCAGTGGGAGCTGCTGGACCTCCGGCGCTACGCCAGTATGAGCATCCAGTTTTCCCGGGGCTGTCCATTCAACTGCGATTTCTGCAGTGTCACCGCCCTGCTTGGTCATCGCGTGCGCGCCAAGACGGCGGCTCAGGTCACGGCCGAACTGGACCGCCTCTACGCCGTGGGCTGGCGCGAGGAGATCTTCTTCGTGGACGACAACTTCATCGGCAACAAGGAGTTCCTGAGAACCGACCTGCTGCCGGCCCTGACGACCTGGCGCCAGGGTAAGCGCGGCATCTCCTTCTACACCGAAGCGTCCATCAACCTGGCCGAAGACGAGCCCCTGATGGCGCAGATGGTCGCGGCCGGCTTCACCCGGGTCTTCATCGGCATCGAGACGCCGGACGAGACCTGCCTGACCGAGTGTCGGAAGGTCCAGAACAAGAACCGTGACCTGGTTGCCGATGTGAAGCGCATTCAGCGCAGCGGGCTCGAAGTGCAGGGCGGCTTCATTGTCGGTTTTGACCATGACCGCCCCGCCATTTTCCAGCGGCAGATCGACTTCATTCAGAAGAGCGGGATCGTCACCGCTATGGTGGGCCTCCTGCAAGCCCCGCCGGGAACGCGACTGTACGAACGGCTGAAGAAGGAGGGGCGCCTGTGCGGGGAGACTTCCGGAGACAACGTGGACGGCACCACCAATATCCAGCCGGCCATGGGGGTGGAGGCGCTGCGGGAGGGCTATGCTCGCATTCTGCGGCACATCTACTCACCGAAGCACTACTACCAGCGTCTGCGGACGTATCTCCTCAACTCCGGTCCCAGCCCCCGGCCGCGGTCTCCTCTGCGGTACTCCGATCTCCACGCGCTCATCCTCTCCTTCTGGAGGCTGGGCACGGTCGGGCGTGAGCGCTTCCACTACTGGCGGCTGTTGCTCTGGACTCTGTGTCGCCGCCCTCGGCATCTGCATCGGGCGGTGACCTTGGCCATCTATGGCTACCATTTCCGCAAGATGTGCGACCGGCACGTCGCCTGAGGAACGGCGCGGGCCGGGGTAGGGTTTCACCCCAAGGCAGAGCAGGGTTCCACCCCATAACCAGCGGGCCAGCCCCAGTCTATACTCAAGGGTGTGACGTTGGCCCCATGCACTCCTGGCTGTGACCGGGCACCGGCAGACAGGAGGGGGCAGGGGCCGCACCATGCTGTGAGCTTTCTGGCCGCACCCTTAGTTGCCGACGGGCAAGTAGGTCGGGGGTGCCAGTACCCGACCCCGGTCGCAAGCTTGGCTGGCGACCGGCGATCTCCCCGCCTCGCCAAGCAGAATGGGAAAGTCAGCAGCATTGAGAA
>DDYQ01000131.1 GCA_002348005.1 Desulfobacteraceae bacterium UBA2230
GCCGAACTGGCGAAACCGGGCCGCGATCCGCGTCGGTTGTTTGAGATCTTCGCCTTTGCCGACCATGTCACCACTATCAGAGACCTGCAGGTGGGCATGCAGCTGCCCGGCATTGTGACCAACGTCACCCGCTTCGGCGCCTTTGTGGATGTCGGTGTTCATCAGGATGGTTTGGTGCACATCAGTGAAATGTCCGACCGTTTTGTTCAGGATCCTGCGCAAGTGGTGAAGGTTCAGCAGAAGGTCAAGGTCACAGTCCTGGCCGTGGACTCTGACCGCAAGCGCATCAGTCTATCGATGCGCACCGCCCCAAGAGCTGACGCCGCGACGGTCGAGACCAGATCGGCTGGTCCTGCATTTAAGGGTTCCCGGCAAAAATCACCTCAATCCAAACAGCCCTTTCACAATCCGCTCGCTGACGCCCTGAAGAAATTGGAGGACGGCAAATGAAAAACTTGCCAAGCTGAAGGTCGCGGTGCCATGATGGGAGGCAAGACGCAAACCCAGCTTGATCGATGATATTCTGATATTAGAGTGCTTGCATGATGCCGATCATTCTGACCCACCTGCCAGATCGAATCGCCGGGTCAGCAACCAGGCGAATACGATAAGCGGTTCGAAGAACAATACGCTCTTCGCCTGCCCCCGCGTCTGCGCCGGCAACGCTACCCGACCGCGAAGATCATGACCAGCATGGAAATCGATCCATCCACATGCCGGATGGGCGCGTTCATGCTGTAGTACCAGCGCTGGTCCTTTGGGTTTTTGACTTCAAACCTTTACGGTCTGGCCTGTCTGCACCTGTCCATTACGCAGAAGGGGCACTGGGTCCACGTTGCGCCGTGAAAACACCCTGCTGCGCGCTCAAATCAAAAAGCGGGAAAATTCGGTCAAATCGTGGGCAAGAGCCCCCTGATGCAAGAGGTGTACGAGCATATCCTGAATGCGGACGCAACAGCGGTGATCTACGGTGAACCTGGCAACCCGGCTTACACGAAAGGAGGCCTAAATCAATGGCTCAAGTGATCACGATTCAACCGATTACGCGTATTGAAGGCCACGCATCCATCGGCATCACCCTGGATGACAGCGGCAACGTGGCCGACGCCNNTCACCCGGATCTGCGGCATCTGCCCATGGATGCACCACCTGGCCTCCAATAAAGACTACACCGACTACATCGGCGAACACGTGGAACCCAACTCGTATGGCAAATACCCCTACGCGCGTTTCTGGAATGAGGGTTTTTCCATGAATCTGGATAGCCCGCGGGGAGTCTACCGCTCCCCCGGGCTCAGGCCGAACTGGAGGAGTTCCGGTCCCTTTTCGGTCGGCCGGCGCAGGCCACCCTGCTCTACCATTCCATTATGCCCGGCTGATCGAGGAAGTTTACGCCTGTGAACGGGCGAAATACTACAGGATCCCGTGATCACCGACCCCGACGTACGCGCCCATGTCGAACCCGGGGCCGGCCGCGGCGTATGTTGCGTGGAGGTCCCCCGCGGCACGCTGATTCACGACTATACCACCGATGAAAACGGCTGATCGCCAGTGCCAATCTGATCGTTGGAACGACACACAACCTGGCTCCCATGAATATGAGCGTCAATCAGGCGGCACGCGCCTTGATCAAGGACGGACAGGTCAGCGAGGGCATTCTGAACAAGATCGAAATGGCGGTACGTGCCTACGACCCCTGAATCAGCTNNATCGCCTGGACGGCGATCACGGCATTCGCATCACCATTAAAGACGCCCGTAACCAGATTTTGCGAGTTTACCCGTAACCGAGGAGACAAACTTTCCCGATCCCGGCCGATTTCTGCACATTGATCGGCCGGGATCGTAGTAATTGCCTGCATTCTTGATATGAAATGCCTTAAAAACGCCCTTCCATATTGCTCCTCACCCGCCCGATCGCAATACTAAAACTGTTCATCAATTTTTGACGATCGCTTCAAATTTTCCTTCACGTACCGTCTCACTCGCTTACCGAAACGTATAATCACTTGGAGGTCGCTATGGTGAGGATGTTTTCCGGATTGCTGCTCGTGATCTGGTCGGCAACACTGGCGCCCGCCCATGCTGCAGGTGTCGAACTGGCTTTGGGTGGTTGGCGGCAGGACCCCAACGGCATATTAAACGTTATGACTCTGGATTTTCCAAATGAATTCGATTTGGAGGATGATCTCGATTACACCCCGGAGTACCGCATATTTGGACGTCTCAAATTGGAGACGCCGCCGTTTTTCCCCAATATCTACATTTTGGCCGCTCCTATGGAATTCGACGCCTCCGGCCGGAAAAATGTCGATTTCAGCTTCAACGGAAGTTCATTTGCCACCAATGTAGATCTGAACTCGAAATTGACCTTGAACCAGTATGATTTATCGCTTTACTACGGCATACCCGCGTTGCGAACGGCAACGGCCAAAAAGCTGAACGTCGATATCGGCGTCAATTTTCGCTGGATCGATTTTTCAGCCGAGATCACCGGGGATTCGGCTGCCGCACCCGGAATGGTCCTCACGGAGGAGGAAGATCTGTCTATTGTGGTACCCATGCTCTTCGCCGCCGTTCAATTCAGCCCCCATGAGCGCTTGTCCATTGAAGCCGAAGCCCGCGGGCTGGCGATCGGCGACAACTCTCTGTACAGCCTTTTGGGCCGCATCCGCTACACGTTGGCCGGGCCGGCGTTTATCGCCGCCGGATATCGTTACGACACCGTCGATATCGACGAAGGCGATATCCGGCTCGATGCCGATTTCAGTGGCCCATTCGTCGAATTCGGCCTCAAGTTCTAGCGCTGCGTCTCGACCCAAGCGTTTCGCGCGCAAACAGGAGTGCACCGAAAGCGATAAGCATGGAAAAAAAGAAGGTGGCGAAAGCGGCCTTATAGCCGGCCAGGCTGAACGATTCCCCGGCCTTGCCGAACGATTCCAGGATGAAGCCGATCAGGGGTTGCGAAATAGCTGCGCCCGCAAAAGGGAAGAGGTTCACCAGGCCTGTGGCTGTCCCGGCGATGCGTACCGGGAAAAGTTCCTTGTTCATGGTGAATACAACGGCACCGACTGCATTGCCGCACACGGTGAACAGAAAAAAAAGGCTGTACAATCCCCACAGTGGAATGCGGTCGGTGAAAACGACCAGCAGGGCGGTGATGCCGAGCATGACGATTCCGCACAGCTGGACAACCGGCTTGCGTCTTCCAAAGATGTTGTCCGATAGCCAGCTCAGCAGCGGCGCGCCGGCGACCAGCCCCACTGCCAGCATGGTCAACACCCGGCCGGTTTCAGCCTTGCTCATACCGTAAACGTGCATCAGGAAAGGACCGCCCCACAACCCGCCGAATGAAAAAAAGACGGCGAAGTCAAAGAAGAACCAGATCGCCAGCGGCCAGAAATGGCGGCAGGTCAACACCGTCCGGATACCCTGGAGCAAATCGCCCGCTTCGGCCGTCGGCTCCGGAGGATTGTCCGGAGCCGGCCAACCGCGGTCTGAAGGGCGGTCGTAAACGAATAGTCGGACCAGAATCGCCAACAAAAGCGTGAAACCGCCCACCAGAATGAAAGAATTCCGCCACCCGAAGGCCGTGCTTAGCCACACCAGGGGGGTCGCAGCCGTCAACGATCCAAGGCCGCCGGCTCCCAGCAACAGGCCGGTCATGCGCGCGAACTCCCGCTTGTGAAACCACTCGGCCACGATCTTCATGGTGGGTACGAACAGCATCGCAACCCCCAGCCCGACCAAAGTGCGGCCAACAATGGCCCACATTGCCGATGGCGCCAGACCCAGAACAATGGAACCCGCGAAGGCGACAATAAAAAAACAGGTGATCGTGTTGCGGGGCCCCCAGGAATCGGAGAGCAGTCCGGCCGGCAGCTGCATGAGTGCGTAAGGATAGAAATAGGCGGCACCCAGAAAACCGGTCAGCGAACCTCCGGCATTCAAGTCTCTCATCAGATCCACCGCCAGTATGGCCGGACAGAGACGGTGGAAATAGACAAGAATGTAGCCCAGCGCCAGCAGAGCGAATATGAACCACCGGTATCCATTGGGTGAGAGGCGGGTCGCAGTTTGCATGACGTCTTATGTAAAACAAAACGCCCGATATCGAAAGTTCTAAATTGATGGTCCGCGCACCGCAGGGGGGACGAACGCATCCGGCAGATTTTTGTTAATGAAACCCATCATGCTGCGACTAAGTCTCGAGGTTGAGAATACCAAGCCATTTCAGCGGAGGTCCCTATGAAATATACGACTATTGCTCTGGCCGCGCTGGGCGTGCTGGTCTGGGCGTATCTTAGGATGTGGGCGGCGCCGGGCGAGAGTGAGGCCCAGGGTCAGGCCAGCGCTCCGAATGCCGAAACCCGAAGCGCCGTATTTGCCGGCGGATGTTTCTGGTGTACGGAAGCGGATTTCGAAAAAGTGCCCGGAGTGGTCGAGGTTGTTTCAGGATATACCGGCGGGCATGTACCCGAACCCGACTACGAGCAAGTTTCATCCGGAACGACCGGGCATGTCGAGGCCGTAAAAGTGATCTACGATGTGTCCCGTGTCGATTACGCAAAACTGCTGGAAGTCTTCTGGCGCACCGTAGATCCCACCGACGCGGGTGGCCAGTTCGTGGACCGGGGCGCCCAGTACCGCAGCGTGATTTTCTATGCCGATGATGAAGAACGCCGCCTGGCGGAAGCCTCCAAGCAGCAACTGGCCGCCTCCGGGCATTTCGAAGCGCCGATCGCCACGGAGATTCTGCCGCTGAGTTCGTTCTATGCCGCCGAAGATTATCATCAGGATTACTATAAGAAGAATCCTTTGCGATACCGCTATTACCGCTCGGGCTCAGGACGCGATCAGTTCCTTACGAAAACCTGGGCGGACGCACAACCCATACCATTCAAGAAAGAAGAGATGACCATGAAGAACAACGAGATTCAAGCCCCTGCCCCGGCGCCATCCGACGCCCGCACCTACCGGGCGCCTGATCCGAAAACGCTGCGGCAGCGCTTGACACCCCTGCAATACCGCGTCACTCAGCAGGACGATACCGAGCCTCCCTTCGATAATCTCTACTGGGATAACCATCGGGAGGGAATCTATGTCGATATTGTTTCGGGTGAGCCGCTTTTCAGCTCGAAAGACAAATACGACTCCGGCACCGGCTGGCCGAGTTTTTCACGCCCCCTGGAACCTGACAACATCGTCGAAAAACAGGATATCGGGTTCTTCACGGTGCGCACTGAAGTGCGCAGCAAGCATGCCGACTCGCACCTGGGCCATGTGTTCAACGATGGGCCTGAATCGACCGGCCTGCGCTATTGCATGAACTCGGCAGCCATGAGATTCATCCCCAAGGAAGAGTTGCAGAAGGAAGGCTACGAACAGTATCGATCCCTGTTCGAGTAAAGGGAGTAACCAGTTGGCGAAGCCTCCGTCGCCTGAGTTGACACCATTGCCCTTGAATGCCATAGTCCGGCCCATCGGATCCGCAACGGAAAGGCGCAGATGAGAGCCGTTGTCCAGCGTGTCGCCGAAAGTACGGTACGTGTCGAGGGTCAAGTGGTCGGGGCGATTGGCAGGGGACTTCTGGTCCTTTTGGGAGTCGGCCGCAGCGACTGCGCCAATGGAGCTCGCTATCTGGCCGAAAAGATCATTCAGCTGCGTATTTTCGAAGATGATAGCGGCAAGTTGAACCGATCACTCCTCGAAGTCGGCGGCAGCCTGCTGGTCGTCTCGCAATTCACCCTTCTGGGCGACTGCCGCAAGGGGCGTCGGCCCTCTTTCATCGACGCTGCACCGCCCGCCACAGCCGATGCCTTGTACCAGGTCTTTGTCAACCACGCTCGTTTTCGGGGAATCACCACCGCCACCGGACAATTCGGTGCCATGATGCAGGTGAGTCTGGTCAACGACGGCCCGGTAACCCTGATCCTTGAAAGCCCTCCCGATCAAAACAGTGCAGCCCCGGTTTGACGGCAAACGACCGTTTCCCGCGCCAGTTTTTTTCAATTACGGGTAGCATTGCACGCTGCAGAACTTATGATCTGATCTATCGATTTGACCCCGGGAGGTTATATGCGATCCATAAACAAAACCATGGGGCCGTCCGAATGGACGCTGCTCATCATATTGTCGATCCTGTTCGGCGGCTCATTTTTCTTCAGCAAGGTGGCATTGGCCGAGTTGCGGCCTTTCAGCGTGGTGCTGGTGCGCGTGTCGATCGCCGCAGTTGCACTGCATTTTATCGTTCTGGCTGTTGGCCAGCGCATGCCCGCTTCCCCTAAAATCTGGAGTTTGTTCCTGGTGATGGGCATTATGAACAATCTTGTGCCCTTCAGCCTGATATTCTGGGGCCAAACCCAGATTTCAAGCGGATTGGCGTCGATCCTCGTCGCCGCTACACCGGTATGGGCGGTGCTGATCGCACATTTGATGACGGCCGATGAACGGCTTACAACGGGCCGCATGATCGGTGTCCTTTTGGGTTTCGGCGGCGTGGTCATCATGTTGGGTCCGGACTTGTTGTCGGGTTTTGGATTGAACGCACTAGCCCAACTGGCGGTAATCGGCGCTACCATATCATATGCGTTGGCCGGCATTTTCGGCAGACGCTTCCACGGTATCTCTCCCCTGGTAACGGCAGCCGGTCAACTCTCCTGCACCGCCGTCATGATGGTTCCGATCACCCTGTGGGTCGATCAACCCTGGCACCTGACCCTACCGGGGACGCAAACCGTGCTGGCGCTGCTCGGTCTCTCGCTGCTGAGTACCGCACTGGCTTACGTGATCTATTTTCGCCTGCTTGCCACGGCCGGCGCGACCAACCTGATGCTGGTGACCTTTTTGATCCCGGTGAGCGCGCTGTTTTTGGGAATGACCTTTTTGTCGGAACATTTGGACCCGCGTCATCTTATAGGCATGATCCTTATCGGCGGCGGCCTGGCTTCCATCGACGGCAGGCTGGGGGCTCTTTTGAAGAAGCATCTAAGCCATCCGAACGCAGGCGAGGCGTGTGCACTTCATCCCGGAGGATGCAAATCATGACAACCATGCCGAAGCTCCTGATCCGTTGCATTCATGGCGAAATTGGTGTGGCGTAAACAAAGAACCCTCCGATTTGAAATTCGCGGTCGCGCCTCTACTGCCGCGCTCTGCGGAATACTTGGCGGGCGGTCCCCGGGAACGTCAGCGTTCTGACCCCGAAGAAACGGCGGTGCCGGCCGGCTGCATCCGCGCGCCGTCGTTCGGCCTGAAGCGTAAATCTTCCGCCGCGGTGTAAAAGCGAAGCGGATTCGAATAAGCGGTTGCCACAGGTTGAACAATCCAGTATAAACTCGCTGACATATCAGCCCTCAGAGAAGAGGCTGGTCGGAGGAGCGGAAGGGAGCGGCACGGTAATGTTCGAAATCCTGAACTACACAAGCTTCATAACGGCCATACTGGTTTTTCAAATCATCCCCGGTCCGGGTACCATATCGATTCTGAATGCCACTGCGCGCAGCGGCGTAGGCGGTGGTATCGGCGCCGTAATGGGCACGCTGGTCGGCGATGCCGTCTATATGCTCGCCGCAGTGCTGGGCCTGGCCGCCGTACTGGCCGCCTATCCGCAAGTGCTGTCCACCGCGCAGTGGTTCGGGATCGCTTACCTTTGCTGGCTCGGTTGGAAGCTCATGCGCCAGAGGGTCTCCGATGAACCCGTGATGGCTGTGGCACCCATGAACGGGTGGCGCTTTTTCCGCCAGGCATTCGCGGTAAGTCTCACCAATCCCAAGGTGATCATGTTTTTCATGGCCTTTTTTCCGCTCTTCCTGAGTTCCGATTCCAAGCCCGTCACCCTTCTCGCCATAATGGTCCACGTCACGGCCATCAGCTTTCTCTATCAGGCGGGTCTGGTGCTGGTCGGCAATCTGGTGGCAAAGCGTCTTAAACGCTGGAAACGCGCCCGATTGATCACCACTCGCCTGGCCGGAATCGCTCTGATTGTTTTCGGGGTCAGGCTGGCGTTTAACAATCGCTGAGAGGGCCCGTCATCGACATTCAGGGCTTACTCGCAACCGCGCCGATAGGCGACGGCCCGAGAAAACTGCGCACCTTCCGCACCTTTACAGCTTTCTTTTAATCTACGGCTTTCAGCATTCTCGGAGCCGGTAAACTTCCCGATTTACCTTTCGTCGCATCCATGCCGCGACCGTCCATTTTCCCTTCCTGAAATCCCGACCAAAGTGTGCAGAAAAGGAAAACAAAAAAATTAAACTTTTTAATTGACATCGGCTGCCGAATGTGGTCAATCTCAGGCTACCGATCGTTCGGTAGGCCAAATTAAATTAACCTATTGATATTTAATATGAATAGAACAGAGACAAATAAAAAAGGCGAGATTAAGAAGGAGGCGATAACCCTCTTTTATAAAAAGGGTTATTACGCCACCAGCATGAGCGACATCGCCCGTTCAGCCGGGGTTCGAAAATCGAGTATTTATCACCACTACGCGAACAAAGAAGATATCTTGATCGACATCTATAAAACCACCATGGAGGAACTGCTGACCCGTCTGGATGAATGTCTCGAAAAAGCGGTCGGCATAGAAAACCGGATTCGTGCCGCCATCTGCTGCCACATCCTGTTTCACATACGCCTACAGAAGGAGGCGATCATCGCTGACAGTGAACTGCGCGGCCTGACATCCAATAATTACAAATCGATAATTCAGATGCGGGACGACTATGAGGCCAGGTTTCAATCGGTCATTCAGGAAGGCATCGATGAAAAGGTGTTTGCGCAAACCGATCTGAAGGTAATTTCATACGCCATTATCGCTATGTGCACCTCTGTATGCACATGGTTCAAGCGTTCCGGACGGCTGACCAAGGAACAGATTGCAGAACTTTATGCCGCTTTCATCATGAAAGGGCTGAGCGCCTGAGCATTTAAACATGAACAACGAAAGGAGGCAGAACCCAGTGCACATGAAGACATAACCACAACAATCAAAGGAGGCAAAAATGAGTGAGCGCTTGAAATTATGGATGCATATAGCATTACTTTTACTCGTCTTCTCCGGTCTGATACTTTTTCCCGCCCTTGCACCGACCGGCTACTGCGCTGAATACAAGTGGAAAATCAGCCAGGGCATCGCGGAAGATCACCCCGCCGCAGCCCGTTGCAAACAGTTCGCAGAATTGGTGAAAGAAAAATCGGCTGGCCAGATCAAAATCGACTACTTCCCATCAGGCGCGTTGGGCGACTGGATGGAACAGATCGAGGCCAATCGAATGGGAACGCTTGAATTCGGCCTCAATGCCGGCTCGACCTCCTATGATCCGCGAACCAACTTGATGTTCATGCCCTATCTTTTTGCAACCTGGGATGAGGCGCGGACTGCAATCGGGACCCAGGGATGGTTGACCCCGATCTTCGACGAATTGTATTCCCAAATCGGTCTGAAAGTTCTGGGGATTTACTTAAATGCCTGGGACGGGATGGCGTATACCAAAAAGGTCCAGAAAGTTGCCAAGACACCGGCGGACTACAAGGGAATCAAGATGCGTGTGCCGCCCATACGGATATTCGAAGTCTATATTCCCACGCTGGGCTTCATTTCTACGCCCATAGCATATTCAGAAACCTTTACGGCGCTTCAGACCGGCATTGTCGACGCCCGCTCGGCCTGCCCGGCCGTCGAAGCGTATGTGATGCGCGATGCACTGTCCCACTGGGTGGCGACGCGCGACTGCTTTGAATACTGGTTCCTGACCGTCAATGCCAAATTGTGGGCCTCACTTTCACCTCAAGATCAGGCTATTCTCACAGAAGCCGCAGACAAAGTGATGGGCGACCAGGCGTTGGCCGCCGAAAAAGATGAAAATGAATTCAAGCAGAAACTGGTCGATGCCGGCGTAAAAGTCTATGAGGTCGACCAGAAGGAATGGGAGCAATCGGCCAAGGTCGTCAGGGCTCAGGCCTGGCCGAAAATCAAAGATGAACTTCTCGGATCTGTTTTGATGGAAAAAGTCCAGGTGCACGCCACGAAGATTCCGGAATAAGTGTTTCCCCTCGCCGATTCACTCCACTGGTTCCGCTGTCGCCCTAATCCAGGAGGGACAATCACGTCCCTCCTGCAAAAAAGGCAGGAGACGCGATGATACGGATCAAAATGAAGGCGTTCTTTTCCTTCGCCGACCGCATAACCGAAAACAGCTTCAACGTCATCATTGTTGTGGGCGGCGCGTTTGTTGTCCTGACCGTCGTTCTGCAGGTGATTCTTCGCTATATATTCAAAGTTCCCCTCTTCGGTCTGGAGGAGCTTTCCAGATTGATCGCTGTATGGATGTATTTCATTGGGGCGGTATTCGGCACCAAATATGATGCGCACGTTCAGGGGGATGTGGCTGAGAGACTGTTTGGTACGGCTCGCGCCAAAGCGGTCGTCAAAACGATAGCCTGGATATTAAGCCTGCTGGTCTGCATCCTGTTTCTCTATCACGCCGGAAAATACAGCTTTTGGCTCTTTAACACCGGCGAAAGGACAACAGGTCTGTGGTGGCCGCGAATATATAGTGTCGCAAGCATGTTTTTCGGTGCCCTTTTCATGACTTTTTACAGCATCGCCAATGTGATCAAATTCGCCGGCAAAATCCCCGCTCGACTCTCACATCCTATCGGAGGTGCCCCATGACCGTGGTCATCCTCGTCATGATCCTGGTCGTCATCATTATGCTCCTGGGTGTACCCGTGGGCTTTGCGTTCGGACTGGGGGGGTTTGCGATTTTATTCATCACCGGAATCGACCCCCGATTCGCCATTCCGGCAGCTTTTCGCAATCTGGAATCCTACACGCTGCTGGCGCTGCCCCTTTTTATCATGGCGGGCGGTTTGATGCGCGATGCGGATATCTCACGCAGGCTGATCGCCTTCACCTTATCGTTTTTGGGGCGCATCAAGGGTGGGCTGGGAATGGTCTGCGTGGTCAGCTGCACCATCTTTGGGGCCATATCAGGATCGGCCTCGGCGGCCATTGCGGCAATTGGCTCCGTTCTCATCCCGGAGATGGTCAAGCAGGGTTACCCGCGCGGTTATTCCACCGGTCTGGTCGCCGCCTCTTCCATGCTGGCATTGCTCATCCCACCCAGCATTCCCATGATCGTGTTCGCCATGACCGCTCAGATCTCGATCCTGGCGGCCTTCCTGAGTACCCTCATTCCGGGTTTGCTGATGATGACGGTGTACTGCATCATCAATCTGGTCGTGACCCGTAAAATGGCCACGGTAAAGGTCGCAGAACCTCTGGGCATGCGGCAGACCTTCGGCGAAGTGGGCCGTTCGGCGAGGCACGCCGGGTGGGCCATTTTCATGCCCTTTTTGGTTCTGGGGGGCATTTACGGCGGCATATTCACGCCCACCGAAGCCGCAGGCATGTCCGCCATATATGCCGTCATTGTCGGTCTCGCCGTTTATCGCACCATGACGCTCAAAAAGATGGCCCTCAACATCAAGAATTCAATGATCACATCGGGCATTGTGATGATACTGCTTTTTTTCATCCTGATGGTCAGCCGAATCATGGTCACCCACCAGGTCCCCCAGCAGTTGACGGCGTTCATCTTTGGTTTCACCACCAACAAATGGATCGTGCTGCTGATGCTCAATGTGATCCTGATATTGATGGGAATGCTGGTGGATGACATCTCGGGCAATATTCTCTCCGCCGCAATTCTCTTACCAATCGCTCAATCAGTGGGTATCGATCCCATTCATTTTGCCGCCATTTCGGTCACCAATTTATCTCTGGGCAATATCACACCGCCTTGTGCCCCCATGCTGTACCTGGCCGGTCTGATCGGGGGCAATCTGCCCTTGAACGAGTATGCCAAACCAGCCGCCGTTTTCATGCTCCTGGGGGCTGTGCCGGTGATCCTGGCGGTAACCTATGTGCCTGCATTCGCACTTGTGCTGGTCAAGCTGTTTTTACAGTAGTCATATTAAATGCCGCAACAGCGTCATTGAATGAAAGGGGGTTGCACATTGGGAGACAAGGCCGTTCTCTTTACAGTAGAAGAAGGCGTGGGGATCGTAACGCTCAATCGACCCGAAAGACTCAATGCCATCAATCGCGATCTTCTGCGAGGTTTGATCGAGGTGCTGGCTACAGCCCGGGACGATTCATCCATCGTGTCCGTCATCCTCACCGGTGCCGGCCGCGCTTTCTGCGCCGGTGAAGATCTCAAAGAAACCGCCCAGGGGAAAAGTGCGAGCCAGTGGGCCTTGGAGATTGATGCCTTGCAGAACGTGCAGAGAGTCATTCTCGGGTTGGGCAAGCCGCTGATCGCAGCCATCCGTGGATACGCGCTTGGCGGAGGACTTGAGTTCGCGCTGAGCTGCGACATACGGATCGCCGGGAAAAGCGCCGTCATGGGATTCCCCGAAACGGGTGTGGGGCTGACGGTCACGACCGCCGGAACCAAACTGATTACCCAGATCGTAGGGCTGGGCAGAGCCAAAGAGCTCATATTCTCCGGTGATTTTATCGATGCCGAACGCGCCCTGAAGATCGGCCTGGTCAATACGGTAGTCGACGACTCCGAGCTGATGGCTTCCGCCTTCGCTTTTTCCCGCAAACTGAATCAGCGCTCCCCGTTGGCTTTAAAGCTTTCACGAATCGCCATCGATCAGGGAATGCACTCCAGCTTCGAACAAATTTTGGAGCTGGAAGGCAGTCACTTGCTGGCCTGCGTCAATTCCCATGAACAACAGCGGCTCGTGGACCAAAAATTGTCGCAGATGAAAGAAAAGCGCGGATAGTTCCATTCAAGCGTTCCTGCGTTAACAAACGAGACGTATCGGAAGGTGAAATCATGCTGCTGGGGAAAACATACGAAGAACTTTGCAAAAACTTCACATGGCGCATTCCTCCAGTTTATAATATCGGGGTGGATATCTGTGACAAGTGGGCCGCAGACGCCAATCGCCTGGCGCTGATTTACTTGGATCCAGACGAAAAAGAGCAAAGATATACCTTCGCGGCACTCAAAAATTATTCTAATCAGCTTGCCAATGCGCTGCAGGCACATGGCATCCGAAGATCCGACCGCGTGGGCATCTTCCTGCCGCAGTGCCCCGAGACGCTGATCAGCCACATAGCGGTCTATAAACTGGGCGCCGTCGCTTTGCCGCTGTTAACGCTCTTCGGACCGGTGGCAGTAGAGTTCCGCCTCCAGGATAGTGAAGCCACGGCGGTGATCACCAATTCGGAAAATCTGCCCAAACTTCTTGAAATCCGGTCCCGGCTGCCCAGCCTCAAAACGATTATGGTGATCGACGGTCAACCCGAAAAAGACACACTCGATTTCTGGGGGTGCATCAGGTCCGGTAGTTCGGTTTTTTCGCCGGTCGACACCCGGCCTGACGACCCGGCGCTCATCATCTATACTTCCGGCACTACGGGTCAGCCCAAGGGGACGCTGCATGCCCACCGCCTGCTGTTGGGCATTCTGCCAGGATTCGAATATTATCATAACCTTTTCCCACAGCCCGGCGATTTGATGTACACGCCTTTAGACTGGGCTTACATCGGCGGAAGCTATGATGCCCTGTTTCCAACATTACACCATGGCGTTCCCGTGCTGGCCTTCAGACCACCCAAATTCGATCCGGAAAAAGCATTTCACATCATGGCCAAATACGGTGTTCGTAACTTGATGGTCGTACCGACCGTTTTGAGAATCATGATGAATGCGGTCCGGGATGCGCAAAACCGGTTTGATCTCCATTTAAGATCCGTGACGGCTGGAGGAGAGACGCTCGGCGAAGAATTGTACGACTGGAGTAAAACGGTCCTGAAGGTGGAACTGAATGAACAGTACGGGCAGACCGAGTGTGATCTCGTGATCGGATTCTGTGCTCAGGTGATGCCCATAAAACGGGGCGCTATCGGCAAGCCCGTTCCGGGGCATCAGGTCGATATAATCGATGCCGAAGGCCAACCGTTGCCCGTCGGCGAATTGGGAGAGATTGCAGTTAAACGGCCGGATCCGGTAATGTTTCTGGAATATTGGAAGAACCCCCAGGCCACACGTGCCAAATATACGGGAGACTGGATGAGAACCGGCGATTTCGGCCGAAAGGATGAACAGGGTCATTTCTGGTTCACCGGCCGCAGGGATGACTTGATTGAAAGTGGTGGTTATCGCATCGGCCCCGGAGAGATCGAGGAGTGCCTGATGATGCACCAAGCGATCGACCTGGTATGTGTGTTGGGTGTTCCGGACAAGATGAGGGGACAGATCATCAAAGCTTTTATCGTTCCGCGCAAGGGTATTGAGCCCAGTGAGGCACTGGAGCAAAGCATCAGGGAGTATGTGAAAGGCAGACTCGAGGCGCACGCGTATCCGAGGGTCATTCAATTCCTCAAGGATATGCCGATGACAAAAACCGGAAAGATTCTAAAGAATCAACTGAGAACAATGTAGTCTTCTCAGCAATTCGTTTCACAGGAGTGTTTTGCATGCCTGAGAGCAGCCCGGAATCAGATTGTGAGCATAACCGCCTGCACTGGATCGACGAAGAAGAACGTTTGTATACGGTGTGGGGCCGGGCGCAAAATCCCGGCGGTCAGAAGCAGCTTGAGAAATTAAGCCGCCAGGGCAAGAAACCCGTCAGGGAATTGATTCGTATGCTGATAGACCCGGGCACGCGTTTCTGGGAACTGAGTCGCGCGGCCGGCTTTGGCCTCAATTACGACGGCACGCCGGATGTCCCGGGCGCAGGATTGGTTACGGGCATCGGCAAAGTGCACGGCAATTGGGTCATGGTGATCGCCAACGACAGCCGGGTCAAAGCCGGTGCCTACTATCCGATTAGTTGTAAAAAGCATCTGCGGGCACAGGATATTGCCGATCAATGCGGCCTCCCCTGCATTTACATCGGTGACTCGGCCGGCGGATTCCTTCCCATGCAGGACCGGGTATTTCCGGGCCGCGGTCAATTCGGTCGTTTCTTTTTCAACATGTGCCGCATGTCAGCTAAAGGCCTGAAGCAATATACCCTCAGCACCGGCGGCAATACGGCCGGCGGCGCATATACGGTTTATCTTGCCTGTCAGTCCATCATGATCGACAAGCTGTCCTATTCTTTTCTCGGCGGACCACCCATGGTCAAATCGGCCATCGGTGAAGAGGTCACCATGGAGGATTTGGGCGGGGCACGAGTACATACGGGCATTTCAGGAGGGGCGGATCATTTTGTCTCCACTCAAAAAGAGGGTGTCGCCAAATTGAGGGAGCTGCTCTCTTTCGACCCACCGCAAACGATTTATATCCAGCGGCGTGCGCCCGAAGACCCCGCCTGTTCTCAAATGCGATTGTATGACCTTCTGCCCAAAGATCCGTACAGAAGCATCGATGTGCGTAAAATCATCGCCTGCATTGCCGATGGAAGCCGCTTCTGTGAGTACAAGCGCAACTACAGCCCTGGTCGAGGCGATAACATTGTGTGCGGCACCATGCACTTGAAAGGCATACCGGTAGGTCTTGTGGCCGCCAACAATATCGGCGTTATCTTCACGGAAGCGGCGAAGAAAGCCACCGAATGGGTCATTCGGTGCTGTTCGCAAAAGATCCCCATCCTTTATGTCCAGAACTCTCCGGGGTACATGGTGGGTACCGAGGAGGAATACGCCGGCATCGGCAAATATGGATCCGATATGGTTCGGGTGGCTGCCTGCAGTCGCGTCCCCAAAATACAATGGGTCATCGGGCCGGATCACGGTGCCGCCAATTACGGGATGTGTGGCCGGGCGTATGATCCGCACTTCATATTCAACACCATGCGCGGCCGCACTTCGGTCATGTCCGGCCGCACCGCAGGACACATTCTAACTTCCCTGGAAAGAGCCAACGCAGCCCGGAGCGGCACCTCTAAAAGCGAGGCCGACTTCGAAGCATTCGAACAGATGATGATAGACAAGTATTCTAAAGAAGCGCATCCATTGTACACGGAAGCTCGATTATACCACGACGGCACTCTGCCTTTGAAAGACTGCCGGGACACTTTGGCTACTGCATTTGAAGTCTCCCTGTTGAAGCCGGTTGAGACGTCAAACTTCGGCAACTTCAAATTTTGACGGCACCGTAAAAGTATGTTTACTGCCGTCCTGCAATGCCGAAAATATGCAAGCTGAAGTCAAATAAGAAACGCTGTCGATCGATGCTAAGAATCGAACCGATCCTGCGCTCCGGTTTTCGCGTTCAGATCCCATCTCTCAAAGGACCCAAAAATGAAAATTGAAGAAGGTAAAACATACGAAAATCTTGCAGTAGGGGATGAAGCAAATTTCAGCAAAACGATTTCAGAATTTGACATCTATCAATTCAGCGGAATAACCGGTGACTTCAACCCTGTCCACGTGAACGAAGTCTATGCCCGGACGACCCGGTTCAAGCGGCGTATCGCGCACGGTCCGCTCACATTAAGCCTCATCGCGCCCGTATTGGGGACCAAACTGCCGGGAACCGGAACCATTGCTCTCGAACTTTCCTGCAGATTCAAGGCACCTGTTTACATCGGGGACACCATAACGGCCAATGCTCAGGTCAGTGAGAAATTGGAAGCAAAAAAATGGGTGCGGATGACGTTGATCTGGACCAATCAAAACCATGAAACCGTTGCCGAAGGAACGGCTTTGGTCATCCCCCCTTCTGCTTAGCCATTATACGCGCGCGCTGTCCGGAATCGGCCCTGGCTTCCGCTTTTTCCACGCGGACGCTCGGGCGCGATGCATAACCACCGGTGGTGTCCGATATCGACTCCTCCGAGCACGTTGGCGTGTGTTGATGGTTCGAGGCCAGCAGCTTTTTCGTGATTGACACCGCAGACTATTCGGCGACCCTGTGGGGCCAGCCGATTTTTTGATCGCACCACTGGGCAGTTGCCAGAAGGTGGTCGTCGCTGGATATCGGGCTGACGATCTGCAGGCCGATGGGCAGGCCCTGCGGGCCTTTTCCGGCTGGCAGGGTAATGGCAGGGACGCCGCACAGGGTCCAGATGGTACAAAAGGCCGGGTCGCCGGTTCCGGAGAGGTCCGCTGGAGCCTCTCCCGGTGCGGCCAGCGTAATGATCCCGTCAAACCCATTAAAAAAGACATGCAGATCCGCGGCAAGCTCAGCCTTTTGCGCCAGCGCCCGGTTCAACTCGAATGGCGCGATAGCAGCACCTTCGTCGATCAAAGCGTTGAGGCGGAAGCTTAACCGCTGGCGCTCGCGACGCTGCAGCTCCGCGAAGACTCTGGCCCCTTCAGCCCACATAATCGTACGGTGTACGGCGTGAGCGTCTTCGAAGACCTTCGGCAGCACCCGGTCTTCAACGCTGGCGCCCGCAGCGCGCAGTCGCTCCACAGTGTCGAGGAAATGCTTCTGCGCAGGGGCGTCGGCCAGGTGCCAGACCGGGGAACGCACCGCTGCGAGTCGCGGTGCGACCGCGAGGGAGGCTATCTCTCCCGTGACGGTTGCCGTAGGGTCACCATGTGCGGCGAGAACGGCTGCCATGAGAGCGGCATCGGGTACGCTTCGAGCGAAGACCCCCACTTGATCGAGACTGGGACTAAAGGGGTGGATGCCGTCCAGGGAAATTGCGCCCGCAGTCGGTTTAAATCCCACCACCCCGCAAAAGGCCGCCGGACGGATCACCGAGCCATTGGTTTGTGTGCCGATCGCCGCGCTTACGAACCCGGCGGCCACTGCCGCTGCCGAGCCGCTGGACGATCCTCCGGGCGTATGGGCCGGGTTCCACGGATTGCGGGCCTTGCCGGGGGTGTAAAAGGCAAACTCCGCAGTGACCGTCTTGCCGATCACAATGGCACCGGCGCCTTCCAGGCGCCGCACGACCTCGGCCGATCGCCGGGGAACAAAGCCGGCAAAAACGGGAGATCCCATACCCGTTGGAATGCCCTCGGTTTCCACGATATCCTTGATGCCGATCCCTCAACCATGGAGCGGGCCCAGCCGCGCCCCGGACCGCTGACGGTCATCGGCCTCTCCTGCCAGAGCCAGCGCCCTTTCCCTGTCGATCCACTGGAAAGCCTGAACCATGTCCTCCCGGTCCCAAATGCGTTCCAGAAGCGCGCGCGTAAGCGCTGCGCTGGTCAGATCTCCGCTGCGGATAGCGTGGGCAGCCTCCCGCAGGCCCAGACGGTAGAGTGCCGTATTGATCATGGGTTTTCGACCTGTTGCGCCGACCCGCCGCCTGCCGCCTCCCGATTGACCCAATTGGGCGGTTTTCCGGTGGTCAAGGCCGCCACCAGGTTCTGAGCGGCCAGCATTGCCATGGCGTGCCGGGTCGCCGCCGATGAACTGGCGATATGAGGCGTGAGTACAACGTTTTTGAGCGGGATCAGGGCCGGGTTCAAGGCCGGCTCATTTTCGAATACGTCCAGTCCGGCACCCCCCAATCGGCCGCTTGTCAAGAACTCCACCAGGGCCGCGTCATCCACAACACCGCCTCGGGCCGCATTGATGATGATGGCTCCCGGCTTCATGCGGGCCAGTTCGGGACGCCCGATCAAATGGTGGGTCGAGGGAGCGTAGGGCACATGCAGGGTCAAAATATCGGACCGCGCCAGGAGTTCTTCCCTGGTCACAAAGGTGGCGTTGCAGTCACGTTCCACCTCGGCGTCTGCCTGCCGCGTGCTGTGGTACAGGACCGTCATGTCGAAGCCAGCTGCCCGGCGCGCCACCTTGCGGCCGATACGGCCCAATCCCAGGATGCCCAGCGTGGCATGGTGCACGTCGACCCCCAGGAACTGCTTCAGGTACCAGCCCTTCCACTCTCCGGCGCGCAAATGCGCATCGGATTCAACGACCCGGCGCGCCGTCGCCAGGATCAGTGCCCAGGTAAAATCCGCCGTGCTGTCGTCCAGAACCCCGGGTGTGTTGGTCACCATGACCCCGGCCCGGGAACAGGCCGCAAGGTCGATGTTGTTGTAGCCCACGGCGATGTTGCAAACCGCTTTGAGCCTGGGGCAAGCGGCGAGCAGGTCTGCATCCACCCGGTCCACCAGGGTGGTCATGACACCGTCCTTGTCGGCCAGGCTTCGGGCCAGCGTCTGCGGATTCATGGGCTGGTCACCTTGGTTCGAGGTCACCACAAAGTGGCCGGCAAGATATTCCAGCACATCGTCGAATATTTCGCGGGTCACCAGTATGTTGGGTTTCATGCACGTATTCCTTTGCGATAGATGAACTGCCCTTATTGGTATACCAAAGACGGTAACCACAACCCGATCGCCGGAAACAGGTAGAGCAATGCGAGCGTGACCACCTGAATGGCCATAAAGGGCAGCATGCCGAGGAAGATCTGGTTGAGCGTTACATAATCCGGCGCCACTCCTTTGAGGTAAAATGCGGCCATGGCCACCGGCGGTGATAGAAAGGCTGTCTGCAGGTTCAGCGCCACCAGAAGGCCGAAGAAAAGCGGATCGATGCTGAAATGCGCAAGCAGTGGCAGGAAAATGGGCATGAAAATAACGATGATTTCAGTCCATTCCAGCGGCCAGCCCAGTAAAAATATGATTACCTGGGCCAGGAGCATGAACTGAACAGGGGACAGATCCAGCGATATGACCCAGGTATTGATGATCTCCTGTCCGCCGAGCAGGGCAAAGGCCGCGGCAAAAATACTGGAACCGACAAATAGCCAGCATACCATTGCGCTGGTCCTGGCGGTAAGAAAAACCGACTCCTTGACCATTTGCAAATTGAGCTGCCGGTAGGCCGCCGCCAGCACGAAGCCGCCGAAGGATCCCATGGCCGCTGCCTCCGTCGGCGTGGCCAGACCGACGATGATCGTTCCCAATACGCCAAGGATCAACATCGCCAAAGGAAAAAACGAGCCCAGCAGCATTTTGAAGATCTCAAGGCGCACAAAGGTAAAAATTACATAGAAGATCGCCAGGCCCACCGCTATGATACCCAGCGTGATCCAGAAGCCCGTCGGCGCCGGTTTACGCTGAACCGTAGCGCCCGGAGGTTCTTCGCCCGCGCTTTGCGCTTCGGTTTCCGCCGGTGTTTCAGCAGGGGTTTCCGGAGGCTCCTCCAGCGGCGGCTCCTGCAGGCCTCCTTCCGCCTGGTCCTCTGCTTCCGGCTCCTGCAAGCCCCCGCCGTAGTACTCTTGCTCTTCGCTGAATGCCCCGGAGCCCATGGCGACCAATCCTTCGGGCACCTCTTCCTCAGGGGCAGTTATGACCAGGTAGACCGATCCCATGAGCAGTGCGGCCGCCAGGGCCGGCAACGCGGCGATGATCAGGTGCCTGACCAGCGTGCGCATGGGAACCGCGGCATTGCGGCGGCCCTTGATGGCGCCGATCAGACCGGCCATAACATTGGCGCTGCGCTCTCTGATGATGATTTGGGAAAATTCGGGTATCGGCACACGCCGGTCTTCCACGGAGAGGGGTGGGGCGGCGCTGGGTTTGAGTTTGGCATAGATGATGACGCTGCCGATATACAACCCCGACAGCAGGAGTCCGGGAAAAAATGCGCCGGCGTATAGCTTGACTACCGACACCCCCGCGGTGGCCCCATAGAGGATCAACAGCACCGAGGGCGGTATCAAAATGCCCAGGGTGCCGCCCGCGGTCACCGATCCTGCCGCCAGCCGGACATTGTAGCCGGCCTTGAGCATCGCCGGGAAGGCAAGCAGGCCCATCAGCGTCACCACAGCACCGATGATGCCGGTGGCGGTGGAGA
>DDYQ01000224.1 GCA_002348005.1 Desulfobacteraceae bacterium UBA2230
ACGGCCTGCTGCACATCACCGACATCTCCTGGGGACGCGTCAAACATCCCTCCGAGCTTTTCAAGGTGGCCGACGAAATCACCGTCAAGATCCTCAACCTCGATCTGGAACGCGAGCGCGTTTCACTGGGTATGAAGCAACTAACGCCCGATCCATGGAGCATGGCCTCCCAGAAATACCCGATCGGGTCCAAAGTCGCGGGTCGGGTGGTCAGCCTTACCGATTACGGTGCGTTCGTAGAATTGGAAGAGGGCGTCGAAGGGTTGATCCATGTGTCGGAGATGTCTTGGACCCGCAAAATCCGCCATCCCAACAAGGTGGTGTCGGTGGGCGAGGCGGTGGAGGCCGTCGTTCTGGATATCAAACCCGAGAATCGGCGCATCTCGCTGGGTATGAAACAGGCCAGACCCAATCCGTGGGATGTGATCAGCGACAAGTATCCCATCGGGACCACCATCGAGGGTAAAATCAAGAACCTGACCGACTTCGGCATCTTTATCGGCATCGATGAAGGCATCGACGGTCTGGTACATATCTCCGACATTTCCTGGACCAAGCGGATCAAGCATCCTTCAGAAATTTACAAGAAAGGCGATGTGGTGCAGGCCATTGTTCTGGAGATCGACAAGGAGAACGAGCGCTTCTCGCTGGGCATCAAGCAACTGCACTCCGACCCCTGGAATACGGTGGGCCAGCGTTATGATGCGGGCCGCAAAATCACCGGAACCGTGACCAACGTGACCGACTTCGGCGTCTTTGTCGAACTGGAGGAAGGCATCGAAGGCCTGGTGCACGTCTCCGAGATAAGCAAAGAGAAGATCAAGACCCCTGTGGGCATGTTCAAGGTCGGTGATGTGCTGACCGCCAAGGTGATGAACATCAACAGCGAAGAGCGCCGGATCGGGCTCTCGATCAAACGCCTGGACGAAGATGACGATCACGGACTGCTGGCCGATTATGTCAACAACATGGGGCCGGCGACCTCTTCCTTCGGAGAGTTGCTGCGTGAAAACCTGCAGGAAAAGATGAACGAAGAGTCTTAACCCTTGTGCCAAACGGCTCGCCACCTGGGTGACGAAGCCGCTGAAGTTACGGCCGGCGAGAGTATTCCCGCCGGCCGTAGTGTTTGGTGCACCCGGCATGCGCCGCGCATTGTCCGACCGAAGCGCGCGTGCGATCCCGCTCGACAGCGGACGGGCTTTATTGAGAAGTCATTCGAAAAGATCCACCGGCCCCAGGCCTTTGCGCAGCACCTCGGGTTCATCGTCGATCAACGAGAGTACACTGGAAGGATGGCCCGGCACCGGGCCGCCATCGATGATCAGGTCCAGGAGTTTGCCGAAACGCTCCTCGATCCGCCAGGCTTCGTTGATCGTTTCGCCCTCGGCGGTGGCCGCGCTGGTGGAGATGATCGGGTTGCCCAGGGTGCCGATCAGCGCCATGCAGATGGGGTGGTCCGGCACGCGGATACCCACGGTTCTTCTTTTGGTGAGCATCATCTTGGGGACTTCGTGGGAGCCTGCCAGAATGATGGTGTAAGGGCCCGGCAGCAGTCGCCGCATGGTTTTGTAAGCGTAGTTGGATACCTTGGCGTACCGGCTGATGTTCTTCAAGTCCGAACACAGAAAGCTGAACGGGATGTGCTTGGGGCGTTGCTTGATCTGATAGACGCGCTCGATGGCCTTTTTGTTCATGATGTCGCAGCCGATGCCATAAATGGTGTCCGTCGGATAAGCGATCACGCCACCGTCGCGCAAGATATTGACCACACGGTCGACCAGACGTTTCTGAGGATTCTGTGGATTGATTTCAAGCAGCACGAACAGGCCTTTCCATTACGGGGGTTTGGTCGCGCAGCGCAACGACCCGTGAATGCAAGGTTACGTATTTATTGAAATTACGAATCACTGTCAATACGTCAAATAAAGCTTGTCCCCTTTCGGGGGCTCTGATACGTAACGCCCACACTCGGGTAGAACGCTGCGGGTCATGCAGCACCGCCCGATTTCTTTTTCGACCGGACGGCCGGCAGCGGGTTGATCGCCGGATGTCGAATATGCTAACACGGATAGTCCGGCAATCGAGCGTTCATTGCCTTGTGCAAAATATCCTATGGGCGGCTGGAAGCTCAGGCGCTTTCCTTCCCGGTCCCGCCGGCCCCATAACACGTGGAGGTACCCATGACTATAATCCGGCCGGATGAAGCATATTCATTCGACGATGTCCTTCTGGTTCCCAACTACTCCGATATCCTGCCCAAGGATGTCGATACCCGGACGCAGTTAACCCGCAATTTAACGCTCAATATCCCGATTGTCAGTGCGGCCATGGATACTGTGACGGAAGCCCAGACCGCTATCAGCATGGCCCGCGAGGGGGGTATAGGCTTCATTCACCGCAATATGAGCATAGAAGCCCAATCCATGGAGGTCGATAAAGTCAAGAAATCGGAGAGCGGCATGATCGTCGATCCGGTGACCATTCATCCGGACCAGCAGGTTCACCAGGTGCTTGAACTCATGTCCAAATACCGTATTTCGGGCGTTCCGGTGACCAAAGGCGATCAGCTTGTCGGCATTGTCACCAACCGCGATCTGCGTTTCGAGACCGACATGGACAAGAAAGTTTCCGAAGTGATGACCAAGGATAAGCTGGTCACCGTTCCGGAAGGCATCAGTCTGGAGGCGTCCAAAAAGATGCTGCACAAGCATCGCATCGAAAAACTTCTGGTCGTGGACGCCAACGGACGCCTCAAGGGAATGATCACGATCAAGGATATCGAAAAGATCAAAAAATATCCCAATGCCTGCAAGGACCATATGGGCCGCTTGCGGGTCGGCGCCGCCATCGGGGTGGGCCCCGATCGGATTGAGCGCACCGAGGCATTGTGCAACGCCGGAGCGGACGTTATTGTCATCGACACCTCGCACGGCCATTCGGAAAACGTCATCCGCACGGTCAGGGAGCTGAAGTCCGCTTTCCCCGATGTCCAGCTGGTGGCGGGCAACGTGGCCACCGCGCAGGGTACGGAAGATTTGATCAAGGCGGGTGTGGATGCCGTTAAAATCGGGATCGGTCCCGGTTCGATCTGTACCACCCGCATCGTGGCCGGCATCGGCATCCCCCAGATCACGGCGATCATGAACTGCAAGCCGGTATCGGAACGCACCGGGGTGCCGCTGATCGCCGATGGCGGGATCAAATTCTCGGGGGACGTGACCAAAGCGATCGCCGCCGGTGCGCACACGGTCATGATAGGAAGTCTGTTTGCCGGCGCCGAGGAAAGCCCCGGCGAGATGATTCTGTTTCAGGGCCGAACCTATAAGGTGTACCGCGGGATGGGCTCGCTGGAAGCCATGAAGCAGGGCAGCAAGGATCGTTATTATCAGACCGAACAGGAAAAAGACGATAAGCTGGTGCCCGAAGGTATTGTCGGGCGCGTACCCTACCGTGGCTCACTGGCCTCCAACATCCATCAACTCATCGGCGGACTGAAGGCCGGCATGGGCTATGTGGGCTGCCGTACGATCGAAGCGCTGCGCCATGAAGCCAAATTCATCAGAATCACCGCGGCTGGATTGCGTGAAAGCCACGTGCATGACGTGATCATCACCAAGGAAGCGCCGAACTATCGCGTGGATCAATAAAAAGCCGGTTTTAAGTTTAAACTGTTAAGTGTTATGCAAGGATGACGGCTGCTTTCATTTAATCGATTCAAGCCTTCATTAAAACTTAACACCAGGCACTTAAAACTTGACCCTTGATCGAGACGGTTACCGCCCTGAGCGCCTTTCCCTAAAGAGACACCAAATTCATGCAGACCCCCACCCCCGATTTCGTCCATTTGCATGTACATACCATGTACAGCCTGCTGGACGGCGCCATCCGTCTCGACGCACTGATGGACCGGGCGCGCCGGTTCGGGATGTCGGCGGTGGCCATCACCGACCACGGGTCGCTGGCCAGCGCCGTGCAGTTCTACCGCACGGCCACGGCGGAAGGCGTCAAGCCGATCCTGGGCATCGAGCTGTACGTGGCCACCGACCGTCGCGCGCGCGGCGGCGTCAAGGAGCGCTTCGCGCACCTGACGCTCCTCGCGCGCGACCTCGAGGGCTACCGCAACCTGGTCAAGCTCTCGACCCGGGCCTTTCTCGAGGGCTACTACTACAAGCCGCG